>JAAYIG010000049.1 GCA_012523595.1 Fibrobacter sp. | reverse complement strand
GGAAGCGCAGGCCAGGATTGAACTGCACACTCTGTGGTGATTGTTTAGCAGCCTGCAAAGACTCTCATATCGGCTATCATTTTCCAGGAATCTCATCAGTCGCAGCTCGAAAAGCATTCTTGACTATAGTTGTGGTTTTACATGCAGTGTTTCTGGGGATGGCGAGGATTTGAGGACCGGATTGGTTCTGAAATGAGGAGAACCAGGATTCCGGCAACCGGCATTAGTCGTGTTATTGGGTTGTCGTTTTGTCTTCCTGGTGTGCGATAATTGTATGGACGGTATGGACTAGATGCTCCGGCACCTTATTCCTTCGTATTGTCGCAATGTCGTATCCACGTTTTGTCGTGCTGTCGTGAAACAAGCTCTGCGCTTTCTTATGACTGCGGAGTAAATATCAGAACCGCTTTTATTTCACGGAAAATTTTCTTCTTTATTCCTCAGTCCTGCTTTTTGACAGATTCAACAAAAGCCCTGTATTCACCTGTAACACTGCTGAATTCCGCATTGACATCCTGGAAGCGTGAAAAAAGCTGTCCGATTTGTGTGTCGGAAAGGCTGCGGTTCATCCAGGGATAAAGTATCTCATCTTCCTTCTTTATATGCTCTGTCAGGAGATCCCTGTATGCGGTCAGGTTTTTCTCAAGAGATACCCAGTCATCTTTTTCAAGACTCCTCCGCGCTTCCCTCACATACTCCCGTCCTGTCTCATGTTCAGTGATGAAAGACTTTATTATGTCAGAATCGCTGTCGAAATAACCAAACAGGATCTTTTCCTCCTTGGCATGATGAAATGCGTCGGCATAGTTACGGATAAAATCGATGCCCTTTGCGATCAGATCGTGGTTGCTCCGTGATTCAAGCAGAGATGGAATAGATGCAAGGAAGTCTTTTATGACTGTATGCTCGATCACAAGCTCTCTGATGGGAGGAGCGAGATTGGTCCGGTTGGTCTGCTTTTCCTTGCGTTCAATAGCGGGTATGACTGCATTCTGGCCTGGAAAAATAACCGCCGAACATCGTTTCAACAATTCTTTCTCCTGCTCTACGCTAAGATTGTGGATCTCCACAATATCCTTAAACTTGCAGGTCCCCAGATTGCAGGTTGTACAACCGATATCAAATTCCGAGAGAATCTGCTCAAGTGATGGGTATTCCAGGAGTAATTCTTTGATGTTGCGGTTAAGTGATTCAGTCATGAGTATGAATCCTTTGAGTGGTTTTATGTTTAAAATGATACATAAATTATGTCAAATATCGATAAAATTTACCTTCTGATATAAAAGATAGTGTTTTTGTTCAGTTGCCGCCTTGATCTGGGTCAAGAAATCGCTACTATCGTGAGTAAAGTAAAAGATGTGTGCAAATCGCGGGTAATTCCAGCAATAAAAATCCAGCTACATACGAATATATTATTCAATGCTGATCCATGTCTATCTTTATCCGGGGTACAATCAGTGTTTAAACGACCCTGGAGGAAAGGAGGTGCTTCATTAGTAATAGATCTCTAAAGGGAACCTCCGGTAAGATACGCTTATAGTTGATGGCGGTTGCCGGGGTTTCCAGTATTCTGCGGCTTCGGAACTGTTTTGGCCGGGGCCGCATTTTTTTTCCGGGATGAAGGGATTGATCTTCTGATTTGAAAACCGGTATTCGATGATTTAATTTTCAGAATAAATCATGTAAACTCAGCATAAAAAGGAAAACATGCAAGTATTTGAGAATTACCTGAACCTTCTCTGGAGTATGTTCCAATCTGATATCGATGTCTTCAGCCGGCCGTGGTTATACTACTGGCTTCTGATTCCGGCAACCGGCTACTTCATTTTTTTCTTCATCAAATGGGCAGTACTTACAACGCCGGTCTGGCTCCCGATCGCGCCTGCACTCTCACCGTTCAGGTGCAGGGGAAAGAAATAAATCCTTCATTTCCGGTCAGTCAGAAGATCATGACAGTTCTTCGGTATTGGCCAGAACCGGTG
>JAAYIG010000048.1 GCA_012523595.1 Fibrobacter sp. | reverse complement strand
GAGTTGCGAATGCACTCTGCAAAGAAAAACCTGAAAAGATGAACTACATGAGGGTATTTGCAAGAGCCTTTGCACATAATCCGATCCTGCTTTTCAAAGCCTTCAAGCTTTTCGGGTAAGCGCTTTTTACACTTTTAAAAAATCCCGGTACAATCTCTCCTTTCTCCAGGAGTATCTCCGGGATTTTTTTTCTGCTTTTTGTGTCCTGAACGATATTAGACCGGTGTTCTGACATAGGAACCGGAGTCTAAAACTTTGCATGATACAGTGCGGACACACTTTTCAATAGCAATGCTGATTTTGACTCCGTCCGTTCCAGTTAAGGATTTGTGTATAGATAATCACATACAGAGATTAACCAGACTGTTCGAATTGAATCTATATTAATAGTTAAATGTGAATTGATCAAACCGAATTGTTGCTCCGTTTGAGAAGGGATACCCGGCAGGAGAGAACTGGAATAAAAATTCATCATTATATGCCGCGAAAACTCTTTATCTGTTCAGTCGCAGTATTCATTATAAACCTCTGCCCTCATTTCTCGAGTGCTGATTCCTTTATTGGAATAAATCCTTTTTTTGTAGATGTATCTGATAGTACAGCATATACAGATCTGCACAAAGCCTTATTTAAGCGATTACAGTACGAACTGCTCCCCCATGGTATAAAACCCGCTCTCATGGATGAGTTAAAAGGACAGGAGTGCGTAGCGATTGTGGGGGGAAGAATCGAAGAGATATCAGGGACTCCTGTGATCAATTTTCATCTATCCAGCACTATGGACTCAGAAGATGAAATCAAGCGCATTCCTTTGACAAACCACTCTATCGATGAAGTGCTGGACCTCCTTGCTTTGAAAACCCGTTATTTTCTTGAACAGAATATTTCCGGAAAGGTACGGATTAGCTCTGTGCCCCTGGAATGTGACATACTTCTTAATGGTATTAAAATTGGAAGGACTCCTGCGGAACTGGTTCTGGAGAAAGGTGTTTATAATGTGCGTCTGGAGAGAGAACACCTTTATACTTTCACAGATACCCTTATTGTTGCAGCCGGTAAAGAGACTTCTCTTCAGGCAGAGATGAGTTATAAAGGCTATAGAGTAAGACCCTGGGTAATCAGTTCATCTTTACTTACACTCTGCACTGCTGCTTCATGGATAATCGAGCATAATCTTCATCTTGACTATAAACGTCTTCCCAGAGGAACACCGCAGGAGAAATTCAACAGTAGCTATAACCAGTACAGAAACGCAAATTATCTTAGAATCAGCCTGCTCAATTCTGCGATTCTGGGCTGGACTGTATCAGGATTCCAGATTACAAGAAATAAAGCTTTGAAAAAGAGAATTTTTGGCAGGCAAGTCCACACTGTCAATACTGAGAAAAAGTGACCGGGAAAAGGAATTCGGGAGAGAAATGTTGATTATGGAAAGTGTACGGAATAAGTTCTTTACTTCTGTATTCCGTTTGCTTTGGTAAAATAAACTGAACAGAGTTGAATATTTTGAACATTCAATCATCTGAGAGCAAACAAATATCAGTGGAACGTGACAGGCAGCTTGTAGAACAGGCGCTGGGGGGTGACCAGCATTCTTTTTCACAACTGTTCTTCAATCACAAGGAAATGGTGCACAGGGTGATCTACCGTTTCCTGGGAGCCTGTGAGGAGGCTGATGATGCTGTTCAGCAGACCTTTGTGGAGCTTTTCAAGTCTTTATCCAACTATGAGGGGAAATCCAAGTTCACTACCTGGCTTTACCGAATTGCTATCAATGTTTCAATCCAGTTTCTACGAAAAAGGCATTCAGGAATCAAAGCTGACAGGCTTGATCCCGATTTTCTTCCCGACTCCGGAAACAATGAACTTGTGGAGAAAGAAGAACTTCGTAAACAGATCTCTATCGCTTTGAGTTCTATGGAGATACGCAAACGCGTTGTAGTGATTCTTCATGACATTGAAGGCAGAACGATGGAAGAAATTTCAGAAATAATCAAAGTACCCCTGGGAACTGTAAAAAGCAGGTTGTTTCACGGCAGGGATGAATTGCGGAAAAAACTGAAAAAGGTAATGAATCAGGTATGAAGTGTTCTGAGGCAATGAGACATTTGCATGCTTATGCCATGCGCTCCGGCGGGAATCCCGATGATCCTGTTTACAGGCATTTTCAGGAATGCTCATCCTGCGGTTCAGAACTGGCTCTTCAGAGGAAAATTCTCGATGCCATGAAAGACATGCCTTTTCCTGTGAAGTCTGATGCCCAATGGCAGGAATTAAACAGGGCTATACTGTCAAAGTTGCCACCAGCTTCGAAAACAGTCAGGTTCCCCACTTTGAGGCCAGCTATTAAATGGGCTGTTGCTGCTCTGTTTGTTCTTTCTGTGATCTCTTTCAATCTGATAATTTCTTCACACAGGCAATCCCAGCCATCTGTTAGCGCGATTGAAAGTGAGGTATTTCCGAGAATCTCTCATATTGAGGGTAATGTATTCTCTGAGGATACATTAATGAGCGGAAAGGAAATTACAGTTGAGAAACACTCCCCCATCTTGTCCGGACACATGTTTCGCACAGGAGAAAATTCTGTGCTCAACATGCAGCTCGATAAAACCAGTTCTCTTCAGTTGAGCGGCAATTCCAGGCTTGAGATAGTGCAATGTGTAGAAAATTCTCAGATATTTAAGCTTGAGAACGGAAAAGTAAAAGCGGAAGTCGGTAAGAGAGAGGCTGGGAGAGTATTCAGAGTGGAGACGCCCAATGCTGCCTGCGAGGTTGTTGGTACCCGGTTCTGTGTAAGTGTCGAGAGATCCGGCGGGTCAGAAGCTATAAAAACGGTTCTCTCTGTTGAGGAAGGATTGGTCAGATTTAAAACCAGATCGGGCAAAGAGATGTTTGTTGAGGCTGGAAAATCCGCAGAAGTTATCGGTGAGCAATTTTCAGCACCTGAAAAGAAATGTGATACCCGGCAAATTAACAGAAAAAAGGACTCTTCTGAAAAAATTGATAAAGATAGTGCGGCAGAAGATCCAAGGCTTGCATCTGCTTTACGCCTGATTGAATCGGGAGAATTCGGACAGGCTCTCGATGAACTGCAGAGGATACTCTCCGATACATCGGTTCCATCAAAGGTAAGAGCCATTGCTCTGAAAAAAGCTGCGCTTTGCTTCAAGATCACCGGTAAGCCTGAGCGGTCTCTGGAGGTCCTCCGTACGATTGCCGAGGGGCCCTTCAGCAGGCATGAGAAGGAATCGGCACTGTTTGAATCTGCCAATCTGCTAAGCACATCATTCAGGAAATATGATGAAGCCATCAAAGGATTCAGGGCTTACATCAAAAGATATCCTGATGGTATATGGATTGAGGAGGCTTCATTTGCATTAGCCGAACTCCTTCATCTGCAGAAAGATTTTGAAAATGCTGCAGATGTCTACAAAAAACTGATATCCGATTATCCGGGCAGTTCACGTGTAAAGGATGCGCTTTACTCACTTGCAAGGATCTATTCACGTGACATGAAAGATTGTGACAGGGCTCTGGGGTATTTCGGAAGAATCGAGAAAGATTTCCCGGAGAGTGATATCATCGAGGATGCTCTTTTCTGGAAAGGTGATTGTCTGTTCAATCAGGGGCGTGCAAGTCAGGCTATTGCTCAGTACAACCGCTATCTTGAAAAGTATCCGGATGGGAAATGGGCCGCAGAGGCGAAAGCCCGGGTTTCCGTGTCTGAGGTCTCAGGAGTTCAATGATGCGTACCTGCAGGCTGTTTTTGATCCTCCTTCCAGTCTGGTTTCTCTTCTGTGCCCAGCGGGATAACCGGTTTGACCCCCGGAGTCCTCTGTATGTCAGTATCCCGCCGGAGATTCATCTCTCCCTCTTCTGTGATTCATCCAGAATAATCTCTGCTTCCAATGACAAAATAGATGCCCGCTCTCCTTTCAGGCTTAATCTGGCAGTCTCATCGACCAGTGCAGAAAGCAAAGAAGATGATATCCCTGTCAGTTTCAGTCACTATCTTGATAATAATCTGGTGGAGCAGCGGTCGAATATCTCTGAACTGGCAATCGTGCTTATTGACAGCGGAGAACATGTGCTGAAATTCGGCGCTGCAGATCAGTATGGGGAATCATCATCAAAAACTTTATCAGTGAAAATTTTACCGTCTGTTCCACCGAGGATAAAATCGTTTACCTCAAACATAAACACGGTTAACACAGAGAGTCCTGCTGAGATTATCTTCACTGCCGAAGTTACAGACAGTCACGCAGTCATTGAAAAGCTTCTTTACAGTTTTTCACCGGTGAAAGTTGTCCAGCATGACATTTCGGGCAATCCCGGTAAAATCATACGTGATACACTTGTTTACCAGTTCTCCGGACATATGCAGGATACACAGAGTGTCACTCTTTATGCTGTTGATATTCTGGGTAGAAAAGATTCCTCATCGATTGATCTCGTTTTTAACCAGGCTTTTAATTTCTGCAAAAGTAAACCTCCTGTAATTTATCATGTCTGGGCTTCCGCCTGCACTGCAAAGGTTGCAGAGTTAGTTGACTTTGGAATCAATGCTGATGATCCGGATGGGAAAGTTACCGGATATTACTGGTGGTTTGGAGACTATTACTTTGCAGGTATCAAAGAACCCTCACACAGGTTCATGAATCCGGGGTCATATAATGTCAAAGTAAAAATCAGTGATGATTCAGGGTGTTTTGCTTACGACAGTATCCAACTGACAATAATTTCTGAGAAGAATTCCCCTCCTGAAATCAAATCCCTTGAAATACATCCGGATTCAGGAGCAGCTCCGCTGAGTGTGTTCTTTTATGCAATAGCTGTGGATTCTGACGGGACGATTGATAAGTATATATGGAAATTCGGGGATGATGGTTTTGACACCTGGACTGTGCAGCCTCAGTGCTATTACACCTATAAAAAACCGGGTATCTACGAAGCAATGCTGATTGTGCGTGATAACCGTTATGCTTTTGATACAATTACAGCCAGAGTGGTTGTAAGCGGCAATTTCTCCCAGGGACCTGAACTTCTGGCTTTTCCCAACCCCGCTTATGAGGGCCAGGAGGTTCATTTCTGGTTTAATTCCGGCAATCTCAATTTTGATTCCAAAGACATTAGATATTATTGGAATATAGCAGGAAAAACTATCGAGACTCCCCACCCGGATTTGCGATATACTTTTCACTCTTCGGGAAATTACACGGTAAAACTCAGCCTCAAAGGTGGTATAGAGCAGGAATTTGAGATGATGATAATGGTACTTAAAGAGTAGGCTTTTTAGATACTTCTCTTTCGTTTTTCTTAGTAGTACTCCTGATAATTTTCCTGTTCTATCCTTCAACCCTCTATCCTCACTTTAATGCCTCTGAAATCAGGTTAATTGTGTCACAAATGACCTTCGAGGTAAAATCATGACTTATGATGTTTCAGGAGTTTTTTGAACCTTTTCAGTATGCCCCTCCAACTAATTAGGAGGTATTATCTATTATAACTAACACCCTTACTTCTGTTCAGGGTTTCTCTCCCCGGAACAGGTACAGGAAAGGGTGAGTATGATTTACTCACCCTTCCTTTTTTTAGCTATCCTCCACTGTCCGCTTTTAATCCACCCCTATTGTTACATATTATTAGCCTTAAGGTGTTGCGATTGTATCAGGCATTCGTTATATACACTTGTGGTCTCTGTAATCTTTGGCACGGATTTCGAGACCAGGTTTTTTAGAGTATCCATGCCCTCTAAAAAGGAGAAGTAATGCGGAACAGGACCGCTATTGTAACCGGTGGAGCGCAGGGAATTGGGAGAGCAATCTCAAGAGTCCTGCTCGAAAACGATTATAATGTAGCGATTGCCGAAATCGATTCCGATGCCGGCCGGGAGGCAGAAGAGGAATTAAGAGATTTTGGCCCGGTGAAATTTATCCAGACTGATGTAAGCAGTGAGCCGGCAGTCATCTATCTCATTGAAGAGACAGTGAACTGGTCAGGTGACATAAGCGTACTTGTAAATAATGCCGGGGTTTTTCTACAGAAAAAGCTGATTGATCTTTCCTCTCAGGATTGGGACTATATCATAGGAGTCAATTTAAAGGGCCCTTTCCTCTGTTCCAAGTACGCATCCCCGCATCTCTCTTTAAACCACGGTTCGATAATAAATATCTCCTCTACCAGGGCGATGATGTCGGAGCCGGATACAGAGGCATACTCTGCGAGCAAAGGAGGGCTTGTTTCCCTGACACACGCTTTGGCTTTAAGCCTTGCACCCGATGTGCGGGTGAACTGTATCTCACCTGGATGGATTGAAACGCGGGATTGGAAAAAGTGGTCAAACCGCATGCTTCCCTTGCATACAGAACAGGAAAAGGCTCAGCATCCTGTGGGAAGAGTCGGAAATCCCCTGGATATTGCAAATATGGTCAATTTCCTGGTCGATCCCGATAATTCTTTTATTACAGGTCAGAATTTTGTAGTCGATGGCGGGATGACAAAAAAGATGATTTACATATAAGGGAAAACTCGTTTTTTGAATTATTCACTTCTCCCCCGGAAACCCAGTATTTACATACAGAGGTGTCAATATAATCTATCTTGACATATCACTTTGTATCATACCAGATAACAATAACTTAATCCCTGGTTACATCTTTTGGCTATCCAGCTTTTCTTTTCATCAATTTGTCACCTGAAAATTCATTTATTCTTATGTATACCTTACTATTTTTTATGAATTTACAAATATGTGAAATACCAGTTCCTGCACATCACAGCCGAGGCTGACATCGGACTCTGATAAAAAATATTTCCGATGGGTTTGTCCAAATCAGCGGCATCCCGGAAACGCAACACTCTCACACCTTGTTGCTGCAAGTAACGGACTCTATTTCGCCGGATTATGGAATCAACGCTGGTATTGCTCACAGCCTTTTTGTAATCTAAATTTAACTACGGTAGTCTCAAAACAATATCGTGTTAACCTTGAATCCGGAATGCAGGTCAGAAATGATAAGCAGGTTCAACTCTCGAAAGGCTTTTTCTTGTATCTCTTCGATAAATTTTTGTTTATTGTTGTTTTTTCCGCTCATCGTAGACGCTCAGACTTCTACAGAGGATCTTCTGGGAAGTGCAGAACTTTTTACCAAAGAGGGTGTAGTTTACGGGCGCTATGAAGTACGTATGAGGATGGTGGGTGCAGATGGAGTAATAAGCTCATTTTTCCTCTGGAAACAGGAATCCGGTGCTGATGATGGAATATGGAATGAAATTGACATCGAGGTGCTTGGATGCACCCGTAATGGTTTTCAGAGCGCAATTCATTATGGGAAAGGCGGATGGTCCAATATGGAACATCGTGAAGCTTTTCATCATTTTAACAGAGATCTTACCTCAGGATACAACACCTATGCCATAGAATGGACACCAGATTATATCTTGTGGAAACTCAATGACAGTTTGGTAAGAAAAGACACCAGCGATATAGTCAAGAACTTCCGTAATGTTCCGATGCAGTTACGTTTTAATATCTGGCCTTCTCTTAATCCCTCCTGGGCCGGACAGTTTAACCCCGAATCACTGCCGAAACACATGTATATAAACTGGATAAAATATTATAAGTATACGCCAGGCAAAGGTTTTGACCCATCTCCTGTATGGGTGGACAATTTTGACTCTGATACGCTTAACCCTCGATGGAGTACAGGATTCTGGGAGAGCCCGGACAAAGCCAGCACACATATAGATAAAAATGTCAATGTCAGAAACGGTGCTGCGGTTCTTACTCTGTCAAAGTATTCATCCCCCGGGTATAACGGGATTATCCCTCAGGACAGCCAGGGAGGGACTACGTTTCCTAAAGGGTTTAGAAGATGAGAATGCTTACAGAATAACCCTGAAAGGTTATCTGGTCAATCCCGGTTGGAAGGAAGCTTTACCACAACGGAACTGACTGTTTCATTAATACTCCTGTAAATCCGCCCATTCAGCGAAAAAACTGCTCCATTTTTTAATGGAGATTTTTTGCAGAGATGCAGTATTTCAGTCCCGGTTTTCTGTAAAGCAATGCCTGCAGTTTTCATTTTCAGAGGATTCTGTACAGGAGAACCCCATAAACTGAACATTTCTCCATTGAATGACAGAAGTTTCGTTTTTAAAACGCAGTTCCCTGTAGATCTGAGAGAATCGTAAACCAGTCCGATATTCTGAGCAAATCTCTTTGCCCCCGCATCCAGCAGGTAAAGAGAATCATTTCCGGTCCATACTCTCTTCAAGTCCGCAGAGTTTACCGAATGTGTTCTGTAAAGTGGATTAATTGCTGCAACAGGTTCCTCATCACGGGACAGGATCTCATCATAAAACGCATCATTCACTACAACGATAATATTTAGCCTCAAGTAAACAGAAATGTTAAACCGGTTTCCGATTGATTCGGTTCTGCTCTCTCCCTCCCTTGAGACAGTTGTCCTTATACCGCTTTCATAGATATGAAAAATGTACGAAGTATCCGTATTTATCATTTCGTAATCATCAAGAGTAACAACCACATTGAGTGATTCGCTTATCATCAGGCCGCTGAAATCGTATCCCAGCGGCACCCTCTGATAAAGATAAACCCACTCGTTTCCCAGTTTGTCCGGACAGAAATCACTTATCATCTGCTGAGCATGAATTGGGAGAAAGCAACAGAAAAGCAAGGTAAAAAATACTCGCATTGATGCTCCTTTTGTTATTAATGAGCAATATACCTTTTTTTGTCTGGAAAAAAAGAGAATTATGAAAATGATATTTTCTTCTCTGAACTGATCCCTGGCTTTAAGACGGTTTAAAAGAGGTCACATCCTTAGGCAACCGGACACTTCACTTACCGGAACTCATTGATTTACCCTGGGTTAAGCATTGAATCTTAATGCCTATACTTACCATTAAAAGCAAAAAAGTAGTCCGTCCCCTTTTTTTACTTTTTACCCCGTTCTTTCCACAACTCTTCCGCTTATCCTTACCGCAGCCTTATCATTTAAACTATTTGGATAGAGCAGATGACTCAGCATCAATTGCACTTCCCCATATGTATTGAATTCATATGAACTGATGTTCCTCTCGAAACTCATAAAGGAATTGTCAAATCCAATCAGGACAGGACGTTTTGCAAGCGACATAGAGGTATAATTCCAGTAATCAGTTATTAAGACCGCAATATGATCATTTGCACACACCCAGGCTGTAATAGAGCTGTTCTCCAGAGCCTTTTTCATCAGTTTTTCGCATTCAGTAAAGATTAGACTGTCACGCAAAAGCATATCGTGCTCAGATCTGACCGAAGAGATCCGGCTTTGCAGGAAAGGATGCAGTTTTTGGGTTATATCCGGGGTCGAGCAGTTTTTTTCAAATGAGGATTCCTCCAGCACTTTCAGAATAAAATAGTAATCATTTAAAAACTGAGTGCATACAAAAGGGAATATTCTGATATCAGTACCACTTAATGCTGCTTTCTTCAGTCCGCTCAGCCTGTTCTGTGACCAGGGGCTTTGATGAAACGGCGAGATGTAGGCGATATTTTTATGTCCTTTTCCAATCAGATACCTGCCGACCTCATAACCTGGGAGAGTTGAGTAGCTGGAGTCAAAAAAAGTCAGTTTCTTCCGGTTAGAACTATAGCGGTCGATCATCTTTAAAATCCTGTGGTCTTCAACCCATGCAGAAATTGGGATATTGAACTGAAGTAATCTTCGTAAACATTCTGCTGAATCTTTCATATGGTATGATGAGAGGATAATACCGGAGATATCTTTACTCTTCAGGAACGTTTCTATCGGGGAATCATCAGGTGTATAAAAATGCAGTTCCTCCTGAGAATCATTGCAGCATATCGTTTCAAGAGCTACATTGTGGTTCATTGCTGCAGTGGAAAGTAAACGGTAAAAATTGCGTTCACGCTCGGTTTCAATTCTGATGGAGTTCCGGCCCGGCCCGGAAGCAACTATGGCAACTTTGAGACCTGATTTAATCCGGCTGGGAAAAAAGTGATACCGGACACCACTGCGCTTGATGACTTTTTCAATGCATAAGAGCTCAAGTGCTTTTTTAATTGACGGATAACTTGCGTTATAACGTGCTGACAACTGTTTGATTGTGGGCAGAGATTGATGGGTAGGATATTTTCCTTCACTGATGTCATTTTTCAACTCCAGTACTATTCTTTTTACCCTGTCTGCCTGCTGATTATTTGTCAGTTCCGGGCCCGATATTTTTCTTCCAGTGATAAAGTGACCACTTCCCCATCGGCTCTCCAACACCCCCTCATTCTTTAAAACCGTGATCGCCCTGATAACGGTCACAGGCGATACAGAGCACAGCCTGGCGAGATTTCTCACTGAGGGCAGCCGTTCATCAGTACTTTTTTCAATAATGCTGCGGATTTTCCGGACAGTTTCTGTTAATACAGGGGTGCTTCGTGAATTCATATGACCTTAAATATAACAGTATAACAATTTAATTAATAAATCTATTTTTCTTTATTCCTTGCCCCCCTCAGAACCGCTATATTTAAAGCACCTGCCTGTTTCAGTGTATGAAAAAAATCTAAAGGGCTGGTAATTATGGCTGAAATCACAATCAAAGGAGTATGGATGTTTGCAGCACTGAATTATAAAGCGATAAGAGCGGAGAATGATTTTCTTCTGGCACGTCAACGTAAACCAAAGTTTCTTTCGCTAAAACTCTCTTCTGTTTTGCTTCTTCTATGCCTTATAGTGCTGCTTGCAGGTCAGCTATCATCTTCAGAGGCAGTACTTAATGATACCCGCATTCTAATCGGTGCTACTGCTGAGGTTGGCAGTGCAGAAAAAGAAGGATTGTTTAACTGGAAAGAAGCCAACTCAGTTCAAAATACAATTAAGAGTGAATTTGGTCTGGTTCAGACAACGGCTTATCCGGCCTGGGGAGCATGGACCGGAACAGCTCAGAATCCCAAAGTTTACAATTTGAGTGATATGAACAGAGTCATAAACTGGGCAAAAGAAAATGGTAAGAAAACCTGCATTCATCTTCTCTGTGGTTCCGGGACATATTTCCCCGATTGGTTTAATTCATGTTCATGGACAAACGAGCAGCTTGAGGATCTTTTAAACAGTTGGATCACCGAAGCGATCACTACAAATAATAATGCCTCGAAAGTGGATTACTGGAATGTGGTTAACGAGGCGTTTACCTGGGATGGAAAGTACTGGTCGAGTGAGTCTGAATGCCGCTGGCAGCAGCTTGGATGGGAACCGGATCAATCGGGACTCACAGGGAGTGCAAAAGTATACGATAAACATCCGGTGTATATCCGCAAGGCCTTCCAGACGGCACGATCGAAAACTTCGGCAAAACTTGAATTACGTGACTACTATATCGAATTCTGGGACAATTCTGTTAAGGCACGGGCATTTTATCAACTAGTCAAACACCTGAAAAATACCGGAGTTCCGATCGATGCAGTAGGATTTCAGGGACATTTCCGGCTTGATCGCAGTTATGACTGGTCAAAACTGACTGCTGCAGTAGCGGAATATAAAAAACTTGGTCTGGAAGTCTATATCACAGAGGTCGATTACGGTGATACTGACCAGATTGCGCCAGCAAAGCAACCGCAGTGGTCAGCCCAGATGGACACTACTCAAAAGAGAGAGTATTATAACTTCGCAAAGGCTGCAGTCACTGGAGGAGCAGACTGGATCTGTCTCTGGGGTGTAGCTGATAACACTAATGCATACTGGAGAATGGGACAAAATGCACTGCTGTTTAATGAACAGTATCAACCCAAGCCAGCATACCATGGGTTTTATCAGGGAATTAAAGACGGTTTAGCGATAGTAAAAGCAGATAATTTCAAACCAGCAGTGCGTTCATCTGAGCACATTGCTCCAAAGATTGTCGGTACAAAGGTATACATCGATGATATTATGTTCAGTCACTGCAATCTCTTTGATATCTCGGGAAAGCGTATTAAAACAGCCGATTCACAGAGAAACTGGATTGATGTTGGGCATATCTCCAGTGGTGTATATTTTCTGGAAATCTTTACAAAAACATCAGGAAGGAAAATATTCACTATAAGCAGATAAGTCTTTATCGTCCTTTATGTTATGGCAGGTGAAGACCTCTGCAGAGGAAATGCCACTTGCGATTCAACCGTTAGTACATATAGTACTACGAATTGCTGATACTATCCTTACCATCGTTTTTCAATAATTGTTTGTAAAGAGAAGAAATCTATTCTGTGGATAGACCGGTAAACAGAGCAATCTTTTCAGCAGATTCACCATTTTTTAACATATTGAATGCGACTCTTTTAAACCCCTCTTCTAAGCCCTCTTTTCGTCCCTCCATTTTTCCTTCTTCTTTTCCTTCCTTTCGACCTTCCTGTATTCCTTCAATTCTGCCTTCCTGTTTGAAATATTCTTTAATCGAAGACATCTTGTTCTCTCCGGTAATTATTGCTGTTTTAATCTTCTCCTGGACCTTGACTTTTAAATCCGCAGGTGCTTCAGAATCAATATAAAGCGCTAGCTCATCAACATACTCAGCGACATCCTTCTCATCTATCATCTCTCTTAAGATTAACGAGAATCAGGTCAATCTTCTTATTGATTAACCTGGTTTTTACATATTTAAGCGCCATCAGTGTCAGACGAAGCTGAGGCGATCCATGAATTTCCTCATCAGGGGTATGATAAAAATCAAAAAGCAGGTATTGAAATCGCGAAAAATTTGTATGCAAAACCGGGTTTGGATGGTCAATATCCAGAGACAAAGAGATATCCATTTTCTTCTGCCATGATAAATCAGTACTGGTATAGGACCTTCATGCTTTTCACCTTCAGGGATATCGTTTTCTATGGAGTTTAAATAGTGCTTTATTTGAACCAGAGTTTTCTTATCCGGTGTACTCTTGTGTTCAAAAAGAAGATAGATAAACCGTGCGTTTGTTTTGTCGAAAAGTCTGTAAACAATATCTGAGCGGAATTCGTTCAGGAATCCATCGACGGTATCGTTTTTTATCGCACTTGAAAGATTATAATCAATCTCGATGTTTGGGAATAAGCACGAATTAATGAAACTGGAAACTACCGCGGTTTTACTGAACATTACTTTGAGAAAACGATCATGCGGAGATTGCAGCCGTTTTCTTTTCATGAAAGGCAATATACATAAGGGAAAATAAGATTATTTAGTCCTTAAAGAATCTTCATTTTATTAAGAACGCATTCGATTCCGATGCCGATACCGATTCCGATCCCAATCGTAGGACAAAAAGTAGAATGCTTCTTCCTTTTCCCGCTTCAGGAGGACTGAAAAACGTCTCTGGATTGACTCCGTTTCTCCAAAATATTATTTAAACTCTTTAAACTCACCAAACCGGAATTCACAAACAAATCCCATCGGAAAAAAGGAGCAGGTAACTACCCCATGGATATGAATCTTTCACCAGTTGAGGCCCGTATTCTTGGCTCCCTTATCGAAAAAGAGATTACCACCCCTGAATACTACCCGTTAAGCCTGAATGCCCTGCTTTCTGCATGCAATCAGAAATCAAGCAGAGATCCGGTGATGAACCTTGAGGAGAGGGATATACTGGAAGCAATTGATACCATGAAAAGCAAGAGACTTGTCTGGCAGTTGAAATCATCTACAGGCAGGGTCCCTAAATATGAGCATAATATCAGAAGTCTATTCACATTTTCACCACAGGAGACTGCAATTATCGATGTGCTTCTCCTGAGAGGTCCTCAGACACCGGGTGAACTCCGTACCCGCACAGAAAGACTGTATAACTTCTCTTCATTAGAGGAGGTTGTCGAAACACTGAATGGCTTGATAAGTCGGGAAGATGGTCCCTTTGTGGTTGAACTCCCGCGGCTTAAGGGACAGAAAGACACAAGATACACTCACCTGTTCTCCGGCATGCCCGATCTTGAACAGTACGCGGAAGTAGAAAAGAGAACCCCGGAGCAGCATTTACAATCGGAAGACAGGATCTTTGAACTGGAAAATAACCTCTCTGAGCTTCGCCTGGAGTTTGAGGAGTTAAAGAATGCTTTTTATGATCTTAAACGGCAACTGGAGTGAGAAGCCAAACTCTAAGTCGTTCACTTATTATTCTGTTTCTGTTTTAATAAGTAAAGTTACAGGAAACATTACTCTCTCACTCCCCCGCCTTTACTGTTCCAATCTTCTCAACCTTGCCCCGAACATCCCGTCCATCCCGTGCTCATAAGGATTTATCCTGAGGTATCCGTTATCATCGATAAATTTATCCGGAATCACATCTGGATTTCTGTCAAGAACAAAATCGGGATGACTCCTGAGAAACGCTTCCACTTGAAGTTCATTCTCCTCAGGTTCAAGAGAGCATGTGGAGTAGACAAGGATTCCACCCGGAGCCACAACTGAAGCGGCAGAGTGGAGAAGCCTGCTCTGGGCTCCTGCAAGCTTTTCAATATCTTCAGGATTTTTTACCCAGCGGGCTTCAGGATGTCTATGCAGGACTCCGGTACCGCTGCAGGGTGCATCGAGCAATACCTTGTCAAAAGCACCCATAAACGGAAGATTCACTCCATCACAAACCAGTGGATAAACATTATTCAAATCCATCCGCCTCACCATCTCCACAACACTCATCAGGCGAGCCTTCCTCAGTTCACAGGCCACAACTGTTCCGGTATCTCCTGCCAGCTCTGAGATAAGCGCTGTTTTTCCTCCGGGAGCCGAGCACATATCCAGCAGATGCTCCCCTTTCTTTACATCAAGAAGCGCCACAACCCATCCCGATGATGGGGCCTGCACAACACACATCCCCTGCTGGATCATCCTTATGCTTTCAGGAAGCAGTGTCTTTTTCAGCTTATAGTAAAGGTTAAGATAACCGGCGGCAGGTTCCGAAATCGTACGTACATCAGATTCAAACTGCTGACGGGAGATATCCCTGAGTTTTCGTCTGAGAAAAATTTCCGGCCTTTCATTATTGAAACTCAGCAGTTTCTTGGTTTTCGAAAGCCCGACTTTCTTCAGCCATCGCTCGATCATCCATCGGGGATGAGAAAACTCCACTGAGAGTCGCTCAACAAGGTCCCTCTGAGGATCAGGCAATGTGATTGTTTTCTTGTTGTTAATCAGCGATCTCATCACCGCATTTACAATCCCCGAGAAATGCTCTGTGCGGGAATCGACTCTGGTGAGTTTCACAGTCTCATTTACCGCTGCATGATCGGGAACCTTCTGCATGTAGATTAGCTGGTAAATACCGATACGAAGTATCCGCTTTAAAGTATCATCCTTTATTTTCTCAGTTACATACTGATCCATCGCATGATCGAGAGTCATCCTGCGGCGAATTACCCCGTAAACCATCTCAAAAACAAACCGCCTGTCCCTGTGGTCAAGATGAACGTTGGCGAGTCCTTTATCTATTATCCGATCGAGATTCCCTGGATCTCTGTCGAAATCGGTGAGTATCCGTAATGCCAGTTGACGAGAATTGACCGTGCTCTTTTCGGTATATCGATGCCGTGGTTTGTTCACAGCAGAATATCTCCTTCTTTAAGGTTGGAACTTAAAAGAAAATCATGTACACTCATTATCTTCCGTCCTTCAGGTTTCACTGTCAGTATTCTTAGAATTCCATTCCCGCATTGCACATCGAAGAAATCCCGGTAAACAGACACAACACTGCCTGGTTTTGCACTGGCACTGTGCCTGTCTATTATTTTTGCCCATTCGATTCCAAGACGCTTACCGCCTAGCATCGCAAAAGTTCCGGGGAAAGGTTTAAACGCGCGAATTTTGTTGAAGATCTGATCACTTGATAGCTGCCACTGGATCAAAGCTTCTTCTTTTAAGAGCTTAGGGGCTTTTGATGCCAGCGAGTGGTCCTGCGGAACAGTCGTAACCTTTTTTCCCTCTCTGAGCATATCCAGTGACTCCATAAGCGCCTCGGCTCCAAGATGACTCAAACGGTTGTACAACTCCGGAGTTGTTTCCTCAGGGCCGATAGGAGTCTTCTTCTGAAGGATTATCTCCCCGGTGTCGACCCCCTCCTCGATTCTGAAGATTGTCACACCAGTTTCGGTCCGCCCCGCCTCGATTGCACGCTGGATTGGAGCCGGTCCCCGGAATTCAGGAAGCAGTGATGCATGGATGTTAACAGTGCCAAGCGGAGGAATGGAGAAGATGGACCTGGGTAGAATCCTGAAAGCCACCACAACGAAAATATCAGCTCTCAGGTCTGTTAAAATCCGGGGTAATTCAGGGGATTTAACGTTTTCGGGAGTAATAACAGGTTCAAGGCCCTTCTGCCTGGCAAAACAGGTAACAGGAGAATCTGCGAGTTTGAGACCTCTCCCTCTGGGCTTAGCCGGAGTGCTTACAATACCAACGATAGAATACTTCGTTAGAAGGCACTCTAGGGCGGGGATTCCAAAATCGGCTGAACCCATGAAAACGATACGCATAATTCACCTATAATCAAGAATTTTATTGTATTACACGGGCCAACAGGATCACCAAGAAAAATTTCTTAATCCGTGCAATCTGCACAATCCGTTTTAATCCGCGCTATAAAATAGCTATCGCCCTGATAAACAATCAGTGGTTTCTTCCAGATTTCTTCCTTGAACATTAAAAAACCCCTAAATATTTGATTTTCACTGGCCCAAGAGGTAATTTAGGTATAACAACCAACCCGGAAAACCACGTTCACCAGTAGTTAAGGAGATCTCTCTGATGGCTTCCATTTTCACGCCTATTGAAGAACTTGAGCTTTTCTGCCGTTTTTGTGAAAAAATCACTCCGGCTCAACTCGACAGAAGCATCGCTGAGAATGGGAGAACATTAGACAGAAATTCCACATTTGAATACTACTGCACCAAATGCAACAAAACCATGTGCTATTCAGGAAAAGATCTTGCCGAACAGAAGAAACCTGAAGATGAAACAGCAATCCCGACCTATTCCCCAACAGGTCATTTTTTAATTGGGGAGACAATCCAGCACAAGAAATTTAAAAAGGGTATTGTAGTAGGCAAAGATCACGGCGCTCCAAGCAAAATAATAGTCAATTTTGAGAAATCTGGCCTGAAAAAGCTCGTCCAGGATGTATAAAGAAATCCTGGCTCAGATCCTCTGCCACTGATTTCTGCCAAAGCATTGTAAAATGCGTTTTTTAAGTGGTGTACATTCAGTCTGTTAAAGTTTTACTTTAATCACATCAGGGTAAAATCGTGACTTAAGGAGTTAAAATCGCCAATTCACCTCCTTGATGAAATCATGACCAAACTACACCCAACCCCACAGGCAGTACCCAGGTATCAGTGAGGGAGCACCATGGCCTCAGGGTGATCACAGCATATTTGTACAGATGGGGAGACCAGCGGTCGCAGTTACTTCAAAGTGGTTCGTCGACAATATGGAAAGTCAGACTATCACCCATACTAAAAACGACAATCCTGAAATCGTGGATGTTTCAAAACTGGTTGAAATAGCTCAGGCACTCAACACTCTTATCAGAAAGGTTACCTGCGGGGTATAAAGCGAGGTTTTCTCTTTTTCCAGTCTTGAGGTTCAGATGGTTCGTATTCCGGGTAGCGCTCTATCAGTTCCTGAAACTCTTTTTTCGCCAGATTGATGTCAAGATCCCGACCCTTGACATGGTTCAGGTACCGATTCAGCCAGACCAGTGCTGAGTCAGGCTTCTGAAGGTAAAAACGGTAGAGAAATGCCATGCTTTTTAAAACCGCCGGATCTTCCGGTGCTATACCGTAAGCTTCCCTGAGTTCTGATTCTGCTTCCGTTAACCTGTCCATCTTCACAAGCAAGGATGCCATACCCAGGGTAATCTGTAGATTTTTCGGATCGAGGCTCAATGCCTCCTCAAACTGGTTTTCCGCTTCAGCGAACCAGCCCTTTTCCCTGTAAATGACTCCCAGAAAGTAGCGGGCCTCTGCTGATGAGGGATCTCTCCTGATCGCCTCCTTGAAATCATTGAGTGCATTCTCAATCTCCTCCCCCTTGAGCCAGTTATCCCAGTCAAGCCCGTACTCACTCCAGTTTTGAATGTCCTGCTTTTTCATGCTTGCTGCAAGCCAGATTTTACCCCTGAGAAGAAAATACCCGGGCCGATCAGAACCGATCCTTTCTGAAAGAGCAAAAGCTTCATTAATTTTGCCCCTCTTCAGGTATTTTTCCGCGTTTACTATTGATGGTGAATAGGTTCGGGAGATATGTCGGATTACAAGAAAGCCGAAAAATAATATACAAGCGAGAATAAACCCGATTATCAGGATAAGCAGAGAAGAAAGGCCTGATTGCCGTAGCTGGTCAGTTTTCTTCATCTGCTTTACTCTGTGCATGATCCCATGGTCCATTACCAAGAGCGAGATAAAACTCTCTATCCTGAATTTGATGAATCCGCCTGCTATGCAGAGACTTTCATCGCATCAAGAAATTCTTTCTCAGAATCAAACGTCTTGATAAGGCGGTTTATACCCACCATCTCCAGAACGCGTCTGACCTGATTATCTTCTGCAATTATATACACCGAGCCATTATTCTGCTGAACATCGCAAAGGCAGTGTATAAATATGCTTATTCCCGAACTGTCCAGATAAGTTGTACGTTCAAGGTTGAAAACGAAGTGATGATGTCCCTGTTCAATCATACCGGATATTGCATCATCAAGAGTTTTGTTGGAGACCACATCAATATTGCCGATAATGCGTATCATCTTGAAATGGCCCTTTTCTTCGATTTCATATTTCATGCTGTTTCTCCTCCGACCACAGACCTTGATTATTTGAATTAAATGATTTTTATACTTTTAATTATGGGAAAAGGTTTTTGGCCTTTATCTTCCTTTTAATAGATTACCATAATTTTAAATACAAAGAAAGGGTTTAATACTCATTTACCCTGCAGCTCATTATCGATTTCCCTTTCGAAGAAGAGATGAACACAGGCGAGTCCGTCCTCTATTAAAGTATCCTTTAAGTACCATCCCTGTCTGATCATCTCTGCTGCTACGGCTTCCACCTCATCGAAAACCTTTTTGGGATCCCGTTTAAAGCCTATCTTTACAATTCTTTCAGTACTCTCCAGCATCAGTATCAGCCATTATTACCAGTTTCTGTCGTCGTAAGCAGGTTTCACCTTTGGAATCTCCTCAAGTATCCTGGAGATAGCCTGATTCAGAAATTCAACATCATGGACATCACTGCCTGAACATATTCCGCTTACCGATTGACGCCATACCGGTTCTTTTGTCCTGCAATCCCAAAGTTCTGTTTCCAGTTCGAGCCGTTTACGTGATGCACCATCAAATGATTTTATGCTGATACCGCTCCTGAGCCTGTTTACAAGATAGTAATCGCATTCAATTGCGTTCCATACAGAGTCTGATGTCTGAAGGGCGATCATATCGCTTTTAGAAAGCTTATCATAAAATATTTTAAGAGATTCAAGCCCCAGCTTGCCGATAATCTTGTTTTCGACCCCTTCGACAGAAGTAAACTTCAGATCCCGCCTTAGTTTTTTGGCATTTATTAACTGTCTGTAAGGCTTTAAGGAACCGCTTGTGTCAATTCCATCAATTCCTAAAAAAGGGCACATCCCAATCGTTCTGTCACCCAGATCTCTGCCGGAAAAACTCTCCCGGCTGTACTGATTATTTGAAGTAAATCCACACCCCGGGGGGCTGCAGAATAATACCAATGCCGAAAGAGCCAGAATTACCAGAATGAAATGTCGCATCTAAGCAAAAACCCGGTCCTGAATATAACTACCTGATGAAAATACACGTTTGGAGTGGAGGTGTAAAGGGTCGAGGATACGAAGGAACGAGTGTATGAGGGTATGAAGGTATGAAGAAGATTTGCACTTTTTCCACTTACGTAAACTTTGGGAGTTGATACTGATTCTTTTTGATGGTATAATCTGAATTTGGGATATTTTCACAGATTTGGATATGCCGGCGATTAGAAAGACAAAACAAGAGATTATAGACGAGCTTGAACAAGTTCGTCTCGAACTTCAGGGCCTGGTTGACAAACTAGATAACGGTGAGTCGAAACATCAGGGTGACAATCTTGAGGGGGCAATTTTTCATAATGTCTCCGAGGGAATTATTGTTACTGACAGCCAATACAGGATTTTAAAAGTTAACCCCGGTTTCACCCACATAACAGGCTACACTCCCGAGGAAGCTATCGGCAAAAAGCCATCGATATTGAAATCTGACAAGCACGATCAGGATTTTTACAGAAATCTTTTTCTCCAGCTTGAACAGACCGGAAAATGGCAGGGCGAGATCTGGAACAGGCGTAAAAACGGGGAAATCTATCCACAGTGGCTAACAATTGTAGCACTCGGATCACTGAGTGCCAGGAACGGGTACCTGGGGATATTTACAGATATCACCCGTTATGTTAACAAAGATATCCAGATAAATAACCATGCCTATTATGACCCGCTGACAAGTCTCCCCAACCGCCATCTTCTGCATGACCGTCTCTCTTTTATGGTAAGCCACGCAAAACGCAACCAGACGCTCATGTCCGTTCTTCTTCTTGATATCAACAGATTCAAGATTATCAATGACACTCTGGGGTTTGGAGCCGGCGATGCTCTTCTTCAAACCATAAGCACCAGGATCAGGTCCTGCCTC
>JAAYIG010000047.1 GCA_012523595.1 Fibrobacter sp. | reverse complement strand
TACGTTCAGAGGTTCTTGAGTGTATCGTGGGGCATCTGCACCAGTTCTGGAAAATCGATCAGCCGGAGAGTGAACTGGTTGTTCTGGAGTTTATTATCGAGAAAGCGGTATTATACACCCCCATGGATGGTTTAAAAGAGGTTGTAGGCTTTAAAGCGGAGAGATGATCAAGATGGAGAAAGCATTGAGAGAGCAATTTACCGGAGAGTTTCTCTTGTCTTTATTAGAGAAGATGCTTCTGATACGCCGTTTTGAGGAGAAAGCGTCTCAGGCTTATGGACTGCGGAAGATCGGAGGATTTCTGCACCTATATATTGGTCAGGAGGCCACAGGGGTTGGTGCTGTTGCAGCCATCGATCAGTCTGTCGATTATGTGCTTACAGCGTATCGTGATCATGGTATCGCCCTGGCGCTGGGGATGAAACCCGGGGTATTGATGGCGGAGCTTTACGGGAAGGAGACAGGATGCTCCAGGGGTAAGGGTGGATCCATGCATTTCTTTGATGTAAAGAAAAATTTTCTGGGTGGAAACGGGATAGTGGGGGCGCATATACCTCTGGCTACCGGAGTGGGGTTAAAGATCAGGAATAAAAATGAGAGAGGGGTTGTGCTCTGTTTCTTTGGCGACGGCGCGATTCATCAGGGCTCTTTTCACGAGAGTCTGAACATGGCTCAGATCTGGGGGCTTCCGGTTCTATACATCTGCGAAAACAACCAGTACGGGATGGGTACTGATTTCCGCAGGGTCAGCGCGGTGACTGATTTCACGATACTGGGGCAGTCCTATGATATAAAGGGAAAGCAGGTAAACGGGATGGATGTGCTGGAGGTGTATCAGGCTGTAAAGGAGCAGGTGGAGCAGATAAGGGAGGTTAAGAGACCCGGGTTTCTGGAGATAAAGACTTATCGCTACAAGGGTCATTCGATGAGTGATCCGGCGAAGTACCGTACCAGGGAGGAACTGGAGGCATATCGTCAGCAGGATCCTGTGCTGCTTTTAAAGGTAAAGCTTCTCAACGGGGGGGTCTTAACTGAAGAGAAGTTTCTTCAGATGGACTCGGTTGCCAGGAGGAAAAGTGAGGAGGCGGCACTATATGCGGAAAGGTCCCCTGATCCCTCTCTGGAGTCGCTCTATGAGGATGTCTATAAAACCTGAAGGGCGGTACTTATGATAATGAGTGTTCGGGAGGCGCTGAGACGTGCCCTGGATGAGGAGATGGCCAGGGATGAGAATGTGGTGCTTATTGGTGAGGAGGTGGCGCAGTATCATGGTGCCTACAAGGTAAGCCAGGGTTTGCTGGAGAAGTACGGGCCATTGCGGGTGATCGATACTCCGATTTCTGAAGAGGGATTCACAGGGGTGGGTATAGGGGCAGCTATGGCCGGACTTCGTCCGGTGGTGGAATGGATGACTCTCAATTTTTCCCTTCAGGCGCTGGATCAGACCTACAACAATGCATCCAAGATGCTTTACATGTCCGGAGGGCAGATAAATGTGCCGGTAGTTTTCCGGGGGCCCAATGGTCCGGCTGAGTATCTAAGCGCGCAGCATTCACAGGGGCTGCAATCGATCTATTCTCATTGTCCGGGTCTTAAAGTCGTGGCACCATCCACACCTGCCGATTTTCTGGGTCTTTTGAAGTCATCGATAAGGGACAACAACCCTGTTGTCTTTCTGGAATCTGAGCTTATGTATTCTCTTCGGGGGGAGGTGCCTGAGGAGGAGTATCTGATTCCTTTGGGAAAGGGGGCAGTGAGACGGGAGGGCAGTGATGTAACGCTGATAGGGTTTTCAAAGCCGATTTATCTGCTGCTGGAAGCGGCAGAGAGGCTGGAGAAGGAGGGAGTGGATGCGGAGGTGATTGACTTACGCACACTCAGGCCGCTCGATGAGGAGCTGATATACAGATCGGTAGAGAAGACAAACCGGTGTGTGGTGGTTGATGAGGCCTGGCCTTATGCATCTGTGGGGTCGCATATATCCTGGCTTGTAAGCTATGACTGTTTTGATTTTCTGGATGCGCCGGTTGAGCTTGTTTCCCAGGAAGATGTTCCTGTTCCTTATAATCATCGGTTGGAGCTTGCCGCCCTGCCATCGGTGGATAAAATCCTGGAAGCGGTAAAGAGGGTTACTTATCGGAGCTGAAGGAGTGAAGATATGGCTGAGACACTTGTGATGCTGGCGCTTTCTCCTACTATGGAGACTGGTACAATCACTTCCTGGCATAAAAAGGAGGGGGAGGAGTTCGGTGTCGGTGATTTGCTTTGTGAGGTAGAGACAGACAAGGCCACCATGGATTATGAATCGACTACCGAGGG
>JAAYIG010000046.1 GCA_012523595.1 Fibrobacter sp. | reverse complement strand
GTGCTGGATAGATGAAAATTGATCACAGGAGTCCCTGATATCTCTTCGATTCTTCCCCCCACAATCGCTACGCACTCCTGTCCTTTTAACTCATCCATGAGAGCGGGTTTTATACCGTAGGGGAGCAGTTCATACTGTAATCGCTTAAATAAGGCTTTGTGTAGATCTGTATATGCTGTACTATCAGACACATTTATTGAAAAAGGATTAATTCCAATAAAAGAATCGGCACTCAACAGATGAGGGCAGAGGTTTATGAATACTGCGACTGAACAGATAAAGAGTTTTCGCGGCATACAATGATGAATTTTCTATTCCAGTTCTCTCCTGCGGGTATCCCTTCACGAACGGAGCAACAGCTCCGGTTTGATCAATTCACATTTAACTACTAATATAGATTCAATTCGAACTGTCTGGTTAATCTCTGTATGTGATAATCTATTATACACAAAGCCTTAACTGAAACAGAGTCAAAATCAGCATTGGTATAGAAAGTATGTCCACACTGCATCATGCAAAGTTTTCAACTCCGATTCCGATAATGACCCAGATGTCGGAACACCAGTCAATTAATGTTTAGGACACAAAAAGCAGGAAATATTTATAAATCCCGGAGATGTGCCTGAAGAAAGGAGCAGCAGCACCGGGATTTTAAAAATGTAAAAGGCGCTTACCCGAAAAGCTTGAAGGCTTTGAAAAGCAGGATCGGATTATGTGCAAAGGCTCTTGCAAATACCCTCATGTAGTTCATCTTTTCAGGTTTTTCTTTGCAGAGTGCATTCGCAACTCTGTCTAGAAACCGGTCGTCAGCATGATTTATCACAAACTCCTTGAGAGCAAAAGAACGATTCTGCTGCTTTCCATACGTTTTTTTCCAGATCTTCTCATACTCCCTCAGATGATCATAATCGATCATATCTCCTTTGACAGCTTCTCCGGCTATTCTTCCACAGAGCTTACCCGCGAAAAGCGCATAGCCGATTCCTGCCCCGCTGATACAATTGACCTGCCTGGCCGCATCACCCACAAGCATGATCCCATCTTTAGCAAGCGGGCGAACCCATTTTTTAACAGGCACCCCTCCGCTGTGAATCTCTCCGAACCGCATGCCGGGAAATTCCCTGTCTATAAATTCCTTTAGTTTTTTTACAGCAAGGCCAGCCTCACTTCTCGATCCTATAATTCCAAGCCCGACATTCGCTTCGCCTGCTCCCCTGGGAAAAATCCAGGCATATCCTCCGGGAGCAACCGATGAACCGGTGTAAAAGACACAGGTGTCCTGTTCAATAAGTGGAGAAAATACCCGGGTAAATGCGCAGGATTCAACATCGGAAAGAGCAAGTGATGTATCCCAGCCTCCAAACCTCGCCAGTCTCGATTCCACTCCATCTGCCAGGATGACAATCGATGCTGTAACACTCCTTGACGGGCCTGAGCACTCGTAACCATTCTTACGACGGCAAATCGAAAGAACAGGGAAGGTGTTGAAGTATTTAACTCCGGCAGAAACAGCCTCCTTTACAAGATCTCCATCCATTCTCTCCCGGTCAAGAATATAACTCTCATCGACATTGGCGATTTTGACTTTTATCCCTGAAGGTGATACCATCACCGACTTGGTAACAGTACTTTTTATCCATTCCGGTTTGACTTTAACACTGACTGCCAGGCCTTTTGCCCCGATACCCTCGCCACATCTCACCGGAACACCGGCATTCTCCTTTCTTTCCAGAAGACATACCCGTCGTCCTGTAAGAGCAGCACTCCATGCCGCCATCGAACCGGCCGGACCTGCACCAATTACTGCGATGTCAAATTTTTCAGCCATTTTTCATCTCCTGCACAGGTACAGACTCTGTTGCTGTCTCCATTCTTAGTGCTCCTAACGGACACACCTTCACACAATTGCCGCAGAGAATGCATTTGTCATGCTCAACTGAAGGCTTCTCTACAAGGGAAATAGCTGCAGCAGGGCAGACACCAGCACAAGTCCCACACTCGTCACATCCGGAGTTGTCAACTACCACCATTTTTGATCCTTTCCAGAAGTCTCTCTGTGTCTTTTCGCATCGTTTTGTCATTAAGAACAGTTTTATCAGAAAGCAGTTTTTCACAGATACGTGAGGCCTTTTCTTTTTCACCATTCATTACGAGCATGTGAGCGAGCTTGTTCCTTGTTACTGCTGAATTGTAACCTCCCTCAGGAACCAGTGCGTATGAATCTGATAGCTTCTCATAAGCAGCCGCAGCCAGAGAATAGTCCTGAATTGCTTCGTAATATTTCGCTTTGGACCACAGGACAAATCTGCTCTGCGGGTAACGCTTCTCCAGCTCCTTTATTAGATGCAAAGAACGCTCAGGCTTCTTCTCTTCAGTGTAAATATCGCAAAGGGAAAGTTTCGCGGCAGTTCCGGTTAATTCCGCACTCCTGCTGCAGTTTTCCAGCTTCCTTATACCGTTTTCCCTGTTACCAGGATACCAGAACAGAATCCACCACAACTTCGACCTGAGTTCTGCTCTTGCATAGTCATAAAGGCCCAGAAAAAAATCGGCTTCGGCATTGGATGAATCAAGGTCTTTTGCTTCCTGCAGCAATTTCAATGCATTAAAACCGTTCTGAAGAGATGGGACATAGGCCTTGGTGCGCAGATAAAATGTGGCATGGATTGCCTTGCAGAGTCCCTCGAGTGTTTTTGAGTATGAAGAGATCCCTGCCTGCTTCTGATACTCAGTCACAAGATCGAGCGATTTATTATATGAGGAGATAAATCCAGTGGAATCCAGAACTTTCTCGAAATCAACATCCCGCATTCCGATAACCGCCAGTTTCAGCACAGATGGAAGCGGGTCTGAGGGATTCTGACGTATAAGAGAATCACAAATTAATAGTGCTTCATTAAACTGTGAATTTATTATCTGTTCTATTACAAGCCCGCGATAAGAATCGCTCTCTTCCGGGAAACTGAAGGCATACACACCGGATGAGACAGCAAAGCAAAAAAGAATGATAAATTTACATTTCATGAGTCACCCGGAACCAGCGCTGGATATGAAACACCATGACGTATTCGAAAATACAGCCATGTCAAAAAGAATACAACCATTGCTGCCGGAATCATAGCTGGTGCCAGTATCCCCGCACATACCATACACAAAGCACCGCCTGCCTTGTAGGTGGACTCAGTCCAGAACTGATCTGGCTTAAATATGTACCCCAGATAAAACGGGAAACTGCCCGCGAAACATAGAATCACAATTATATCTGAATCAATGATTGCAACGATACATGATCCCAGAAGAAATAAAAGAGCCAGAAGATGAGCCCTGAAATTACCAAACACCACTGCTGTAGTGTTTTTGCTGCTTTCCAAATCGCCTGGTCTGTCAGGCATGGTTGAACTGATAGACCCTGCAGACATCAGAAGAAAGTAGGGGAGAGATGCTCTGAAAAATTCAAGGCAGAAAAAATCTCCTCCGGCAATCGACCATCCAGCACCGAAAGCTATTACTCCATACCCGGTTGCATTGGAGAGAAAATCAAAAAACGGCCTTCCGGAAAAATAAAACGGCTTAAAAGAGTAAACTACCCCGATTATTATTGTTAAAATGGAAAGTATTGAGATAACGGGTTTTGAGAACAGCAGAGGTAAAAATATGGATACAATTGACAAAAACACAGAGGTTACCAGGGCTGATTTCAGTGAAACAACACCTGAGGCGATCAGTGGTTTACCGCTGTTTTTCCTGTCAACATCGATATCTGCAACCTGGTTTAAAACGTAAACAACCGCAACCGACAGGGAAAAAACTGCCACCCACAGCAGTTCCTGGTATTGAATCAGGGACCAGACGCGGGGAAGATCAGTCAGAGTAAACCCTTTAAAACGCCAGTAACCAAAAACAGCAAATCCCCATACCGGAACCAGAAGAAGAGGGCGGGTGACAAAAAACAGATCAATGAGAATAAGTAATTTTGCCTTCATTTCGATTTGAAAGTGGGATAATCTATCCCGAAGCGCCATTTATAATAGAGTCTGCTGCCGATAAAAGTGAGAATAATAAGCAGGCCATATTCAGGAACATACAAAGCTACTGCAGCAGACAAGAGAAAAACAGGCCATTTAAAAGCCCTGAAAGCAATTTCTTTTCTGGTGGAGATCGCAAAAAACAGAAAAAAGCAAAGGCTGATCGATGAAGGGAGTGCCATCACCCAGAAATGATTTTCCATGAAAAAGGAGAAGAAAAAAGCGAAAAAACAGAGAAATGCAGCACTCACTGCAGTGACTTTTTCACCGTACTTTACACAGAAAGTCTGCTTTCCGGTCAGACGATCCCCAGATGCATCCGGAATGGTTGTTGCCAGAAACACTGCTCCGTTTGCCAGAGCCGGGGAAATGGAGGAAATTAACCCAATACGAATATCGGCGGGAGACAGCTGAGAACCACACTTTGCAATATACCAGCCCAGTAAAAACGTAAGCATTCCATGACCCAATGCATTTGCAAGGACACCGCCCAATGCCCTGTTCTTAAACGTAAATGGAGGAAGGTTATACAATACACCAATGAATAACCCCGCAAAAAAAAGAACAATGACTGCCGGATCATAAATAAAACTGATAACAATCCCCGAAACCGCGCAAAGCACTGCAAGAGTCCAGGCTGCAGGAACAGAAATGAATCCATGTGGAAGAAGAAAAAGCTTATGGTTTATTCTGTCGCTTTCAATATCGACAATCTGGTTCACAACGTAAATTGACGCGACAATCAGAGAGAAACCAATCAGAGAGAGCCAATGCCATTTCAGAATATCTCCCTGAAGCCATCCACCACCGATACTCGCAGATTCATTTCCGGTGATCCACCCCAGTATTAAGATTGTCCACACAGGAGCCAGTAATGGGATACGAAGCAGGAAGAAACCATCCAGAATGCTTTTAAAAGATATTCGCACCAGTGTAATCCCACAGAAATAGAGGAATCAGGGGAAAGAAAATCAGTCCCGTCAGAGAAAGAAATATAAAATCCGCACTCTCTTACAGGGCTAAAATAGATTATCATTCAGTTCCGGGAAGAGCCGGGAAAGGATAGTTTCCAACAGGGAAGGGGTTGGAGTAGATCCATGCTTTTGATTTACGATACACTTCAATTCTGTAAATACCACTATCAGTAATCTGGAATTCTGCTTTTTTACCCTGAACAGTCCGGATACGTTTACCATCAGCCACAAGATGAATTGTTCCCATTCCGGGCAAACTAACAAGGAGCTTTGATGGCAGTGAGAAGTGAGCGGGTTTACCCGGAAGAACTATCTGCCCGTCTTTACACTCCATGAAAAACTCTGTCCCTCTTGCATCTCCTCTTCGAAAATTACTGAAGAAACCCCTGCCATCACGTAAAGCGTTCAAAATCGCCCTTTTTGATCCGGGGAAATCTGATTTGTCTAGTTCATCAGTAAGGTAAACGTGAGTACGAATCCCCTGTAATTCCACTTTGATAGGGAAAACAAGTATGGAAAAAATTCCTTTGCCTACCCGTCTGGTGTGCGCATCAACTCCACCGATACCGCTGATGAATCTCTCACGGTTAAGAGTATCCCATTTCATCAGAAGTTCCGATGGAGGCGCTGCGAGAAATCTCCTTGGATAGAATAAGCGAATAGCACTGAGAGGAGAACGGATTTTTTCTATCCAGTCAGACATCTGATTCCATATCTCTATCCCGTCAAAACCACTGACTTGCCATTCTGTCCAGGGGTAAGGAGGCAGGTTGCCGAAATAGTGCCTTTTTTCAGCAGGATGAGCCAGGAATCCTATTCCACCCGAATCCTTAACCGCATTTATGTAATCCTGTGGATTGTCAAGATTGTGGAAAACTTCATCTACCCCCAGAGCAAGATAATGGTTGTGATTTATTCTGTCCTGATGCTCATAGCCAACAAGCACACAGACATCACCTCTGAAACCCTCCTGACCACTCTCTTTTCCACCAAGGGACATATGATCTGTAACAGCAATAAAGTCCAGGTTTACAGCATTTGCGGCGTCTATCAACTCCTGATAATTAACACCACCATCAGAGTAGGTAGTATGCAGATGAATCGCACCGCAGATTTCTTTGGCAAAACTCGCAGTGATCATTGGTTTTCAGATGTTCCCACGGGAGGGATTATACCAGAACTGCCGGTATCCGACCGCTTCTTCTGAGTTGGAATTAAAAATAGCCTTTATACGGAAAATATAAAAACCGGCAGGCACCTGGGAGTAGTAATCTGAAAAACCATCCCAGACAAGGCTGTCAATTTCCTCGCCGGTGCAAACTACCGGACGATTCCAGACAGTTTTCCCTTCAGAATCAAGAATAGTATAAACTACCCTCTCAAGGCCAGTGTAAGACATTGTTATTTTAAATATTACGCTATCCCCATTAAAGCTGATCTTTGAGATTTCCGGCTTCATTGAGGTACTCTCTTCGGTAGCAGTATTACCTGAGCGTTCCGGTACCTTTATGGTAAACAGACCTGTCTGGCTCTTTTCGGAAGGGATGTACTGATTCTCCCCTGGTACCAGCAATACATCGTAAACTTCTCCCGGAGTAAACAGGGCTAGTTTCAGCCTGACACTGTCCTCTCCAGCCGGAATGCTGAAAAACAACTTAGGATTGACCTTATCAGAGGATTCACACAGAAGTAAAACATCCTCTCTATTTGATTCACAACGTTCAAGATACACACACAATTCTAAAGAATTCTCCAGCATCTTTGCATCCCTTATTGACGGGTACTTACAGTTTTCTTCGATGCCTCCGGAAATTTTCCTATTAGAGGTAAAGGATGTGATTAAAGTATCGCTTAACTGTCTGCCTGCTGACAGTACAAGAGCAGCATAGATCGTATCACCCGGTTTTGAGATATTATCATGTAAAGTGAGAAAAATGGTGTCGGAATCGGAGTAGAAAAATCCTGGATCGAGCCTGCGCGAATAAATGGTGTCGCTGAAGTCGGGCAGTGGGGAGGAGCCATACCAGATATGGAGAGAATCGGCGGACTGAGGTGAAATCTGAATCGCCAGTTGCAAGGAATCTCCCCCAAGATGTTCTCCTAGAAACACACGCGGGAGAAAAAACACGGTGTTGAGTATTTTTTCAGGCTTTTGATTGATAATCTCAGGACTTTTCTTCTTCCTGGAAATGATCTTTTCAGTCTCAGCGGAAGGAGCCACTTTTACCCGTGCAGCTCCTTTCACAATTATTCTGCAGTTCCCGGTTGTATCCGATCCATACTGGTTTTCCACAATGCAGACATAATTTCCCTCATGGACTTTCCTGAGATGCTTAATAACGATAGTACTTCCGGAATCGATCTCCTTTCCACCTCTGAACCAGCGGAAAGTCAGATCACCTCTGCCTTCGGCTCCGCAACTCAGCCTTATACTGTCGCCCTCTACTGCTTCGATTATACTTGGCGGGGAGAAGGTTATCTCAGGAGGATTGTCTGCTCTGGCTGATAGACAGAAGATTAAAACTATGAAAAATACTCTGTAAAGCATATCCGTCCTTGCTCTTGTAAGAACTCAAATCCTGTTCAAGTGGACAAAAGAGCAAGAGCCATTCCAGAGGCGGCATTAATGCCGCCTCTATCAAAAAAAAAGCCCGGTTAACCGGGCTTCCTGAAAAAACAACCTCATTGTCGTGCCTCCCAACCCTGATTTATCGGGGTTTCCTTTCGTCGCTGCGGCATTTATGCCGCAGCCATCTCCATCAAACTATGGAATATAAGTCAGCTTAGCCTGAAACTTCTTTATTACCTTCTTTTTCCCATCAAGGACAGATAGACTCAGGAAATAGGCACCAGCTTGAACCTTCTTTCCTCTTATATCTGTTCCATTCCATGTGACACGGTGTTCACCCATGGAAAGGCGCGATCCCTCAATTGTCTTCTCCCATAACCTTCTTCCCATCGCGTCGTGAAGAGTAAAGCGGAGAGATTCCTTTGATCCGGCAGGAACCGTGTATCTTATATTTGCCACAGATCGGAACGGGTTGGGATAAACCGGTTTCAGAGAGTACTTGAACATTAAAGTGTTTTCTCTGAACTGCTCCATATATGATTGATCAGCAATAACAAGCCACCTGTACTCAGTCTGTCCGGAGGCCACAGTAACGGTTCCGCTGGAGCGCCAGTCACCACTTTCAGTATTCAGCATCGATGCTTCAAGGTCGGCAGGAAATACTCCGGCTCTTTCCAGATTAAAAGAGATCTTTACAGGTTTATCACCGGTATTTGTGAAAGCGATCTCCCGTGCCAACCTGCCGTTAAATTTACCTGCAATATGATGCCCGTACCGACGGTTTACCTCTCTGTGGAAAATTGCCACTCTTGCCGATGAGAATGAGGGCACAAGAGGATAATCACAGAAAGTATTCCCTGGGGCATACCCGCAGTAAACATCAGGTAGCCTGGCTCCGCTGTCGGTCCTGCAGATCATCTTCACACTCCATGTTTCATCATCTTTGGACTTTTTAGAGAGCGGTTGCTCTTTTGACATAGCAAGCGGGATCGGAGGAATCTTCAGACGGATCGTATCCTTGTAGGGATTAAAGATGGTGAATCCTCCATCATTTTCGAACTTAAGTTCCATGTTCCGATTCTGCTTGTCAGGAAAACCCGGTACGAAAATACCGTTAGCATAGAAACGTCTGTCTGAGCTGTCTTTTGCCCAGGAATAAAAATGCAATGAATCACATTTACCGGTAGACTCCAGTATATCGGCAAGCCTGATACCGAAACGGTAGGGGAGTCCTATGTCGGTCCATTCCTTTGGAGGCAGTGTTATCTGGTAATTACTCTTGAGAGAAAGGGTGATACCCTCTCCGAAATCTATCGCCTGATTGTGCAGCGTCTTTACCCAGATGAGTCTGCCTGGGATAAATTTAAACAGGGATGAGTTTGAGTCTGCGTATTCAACCCATCTGTCGCTTGATTCATTGCGGCCATCATCAGCCCATCTGAACATTCTTATATACCTGTTATCGTACTCTTTGACATCTTTTTCAAGGAGTTTTTCGATAACAGATTCAGGCGAGGTATACGCAAGTTCAGATGTAACTTTAAGTGGATACCACTCCTTTGCAGTAGTACGGATCGGGTCAGACTTTTCCCTTCTGACTCTCCTTGACAGGTTAAAAGTATCCACGTGTGCCCCATCGGAAACTATTAGATATGCTCTCAGCCCGTAATCCTGGCTTATTACCTTCAGGTCAGAAGATACGGAGAGACGGATAGTTTCACTTTCACCTTCAAGGGTGTCGAGTTTCTCATACGAGGGAGCCTCGTTACCTTTACCATAAATATATTTCCAGTAAAGATTGCTGATGTTGTCTTCAAGACCTATAGTATCCCTGAGAGTGCGTTCACTTTCTGCGATAGAGCCTGTGTCCCTGAAAGTGACAACTGGAGGCATAGTGTCTATCAGAAGCAGGAAAGGATAGCGCATATCCGAAGTCTTCACCGCTATGGTCTTTGACTTGGAATCCACAATCGTGCCATGTTCTACAAGCAGTTCCGACCCGTTATCACGATAAACCCGCACATCATCGGCACTGTACCCCTTCGGAAGCTCCATGTAGCGCAATCCTATATAGAGAGGCGGAGAGCTGATATTCAGATAAAAACCCGTTCCCACAGGAATCATTCCCTTGTAGTTCCTGGGCTTGAAAGCATAAAGAGTATCGTTATTGGCGACAAGGGCTTTACTGGTAAAAGTCGCGTCTTTCCAGAATACTACCGTACCGTTAAAGGCTTTTACAGTATCCTCTCCTTCTCTGAAAAATGTCATTATTTCCCTGGTAAAAGGAGGAGTCCTCACTACAGCCTTTGAGAGTTCAGTCGGATTTGACCACTCACCATCGGTCTTACGCAGCCAAAGCTCGATGTAGTAAGTAGTATCAAACAATAAGGTGTTTTCCTTAAGCTTCAGAACCACACTCTGGCATTCTGATGTAACCTCAACGATTTGACCGATGTAAAGTTTAAGCTCAGGAAAATGGACGTTGGAATAAGAGATTCCCACGTCCAAATCATCCATGTAACAGGAGGAGTCAAGACACCAGGAGAGACGGATTGTAGCAGAGAGGGTATCAAAGACCGGGGGATCGAGACGGATACAGTTTTCAACCCTGGTAGTGTCTGATGGTTCAAGGGTAACCGCGCTGGCGCGGGCATTTGATGTAACGGGTGACCATTTCCCGTCTTTAAACACTTGTGCACCGAAATAATACCTTGTTTCACTCTTCAGACTTGTGAAAATGTAAATTGTATCCGATGGTGAAACCCTGACTGAGTCAAAACCTGAGGGAATAATGGGACCATCCGGAACTGCTTTTTCTCCCATCCAGAGACGGATACGGGTTATCTCCGGATCGTCAATTTCTGGCCAGCTAAGCATTATCCTGCTTGCACTGAGCGCGACTGCACTCAGAATGATCGGATTGTCAACTGATACGGTCAAGGTGCTGAAAGATGATTTGACAACAGGGCTAAGCAGACCATTTGTCCCCTTTATCACCACTGCTAACCAGATCTCAACAGCTTCTTCATTGAATAATTCATCACTGATTTTGAATGCATACTGTGATTCTCCGGTTATCTCATCAACTGAGAACCATTGTGAATTCGAACTACTGAAGGAGAGAGAAGAGGTATCTGTGCCGTACCAGAATCCGATCGAATCTGCCTTTTCATCATCGATAGAAGATACATTGCCAAACCTGATCTGAGCTGAATCGCCTCCCAGATGTGATCCTGAGATAGACAGCGGATTATCCGGGTGTATGGTATCCTTCATGAAAACCATGCAGCCATTAAGGGAGTCAAATTCGGAATTGCTTCTGTCCAGAAAGATAAGCGCATTCATCAAACCGTAAAGATCACCATCGCCGGGAAGAGTCAGAGTATCGACAAAGGAATCTCCCGCATCAATCAGTTTCTTTTTGCTGTAAGCTTTCAAGCGTACCGATGTGGATGGAGAAGCAGGGAGTTTTCCCTCTTCCACCCAGATACCGAGAGAATCAACCCAGGCTGAAGGAAAAGCGTCTTCGATGGCACTTAGATTCTTCAGTACAATTCTGATATCTCTGTCTTTCAGATAACTTGCAGTAATGACTACAGGGTTGGCACCCTCAGCAAATACTGTTATGGTATCAGATGTTGAATCTTTTCCCGAGGGATTGGTCACAACCAGCTTTACCTGGAATTTGCCGGCTGTTTCATAGACATTATCAGGATTCCTCTGTGTGCTGCTGTCACCATCACCAAAATACCACTTTCGCGAAGTAATCTCTCCCTGTGATGTGTCTGCAAATGAGACAGTCAGTGGAACAAATCCGGCAATCGGTTCTACGGAAAAACCTGCTATGGGTGGTGGAATGATGGTAAGAATAGCAGTATCACTGAAAACCGAATCTTCTGAGTTGTACACAACACAATAAATCTTTGAACTGTCATCTGACAGCTTGAGATTGGTCAATTTCAGGCTTTTACCTGTCTGCCCGGTTACCGGTTCACCATTTTTATACCACTGATACTCCGGAGCTGGATTACCTGTGGCATTGACTGAAAAAGTTACACTGTCACCAACGTACTTCGCCTGGGAAACAGGATGAAGCGTGATTTCCGGTGCCGCGAGTGCGTCAAGAACATGCAGAACCGCAGGTTCCGTTTCAGCCTGACCCTCTTTATTTCTGATTACACAGTAATAAACATTACCGCTGTCTGATTTGGACACATTCTTCAGTTTCAGAGTGTCTCCTGATCCGACACTGTCTCCGGTTTCTTTCAAATACCAGGTGTAAATCAGTTCTGCAGTGCCGGTCGCTTTAGCTGTAAATACAGCGGTCCCGCCTTCGTGAATTTCATAATCAGTGGGATTCTTATTGATCTTAGGTTCGACGTTTCCCACATGCAGAATTGCTGTATCACTGTAAACTACACCGCCATCATTGACAACTACGCATATGAAAGAGGAGCCACTGTCACTCTTTACAACTTCTTTAATAACGAGCGAATCTGCTTCACTAAATATTTCAGAATTTCCAATTTTATACCATGAATATGCGAATGGGGGAGTGCCGGTTACTCTTATCCAGAAAACCGCGTTCTCTCCTTCTTTTACTGCAACATGCTGAGATTGCTCTGTAATATAAGGCGGAGCAGGAGCAACTGTGAGATAAGCAGTGTTACTTCTGACAACCGTATCGGCTAAATCTGTGGCTGGATTGGTCACCTCACAGATGAAAAACGAACCGTCATCGTCCAAAGTTACCCCATCGAGCCTTAGATAGCTTGATCCACCTATGGAATCTGTTCCGTTTCTTAACCATTTATAACGGAGTGGTTCGGTTCCTTCAGCCGTAATACTGAAAGTCACCGCCGTATCTCCGTCAGAAGCAGCTATATCTTGAGGCTGCGAAGTTATCCAGGGAAGTGAAATCACTTTAAGCACCGCAGACCTACTTGTAACTGAACCGGCAGCATTGGAGACAATGCATTTGTAAGTTGTCCCGCTGTCAGTCTGTTCCACAGAAACAAGTGTCAATAATGAATCATCATCGAGTGTATCGACAACTGTCCCTTTTGTCTTAACCCACTTGTATACAAATGGCGGATCACCGGTTACCCGAACCAAAAATGATGCGTTGCGGCCAGCTATTACTGTAGTATCGTGCGGTTGAACCATTATTCCCGGATTGGCAATAACATGAAGCATTAAGGTTTTCGAATATTTTCCTCCCTCAGGATCAGCAACCTGAATCCTTATACTCAGTAAACTTTTAATTTTATAATCCAGAACAGTGGCGGTCTTGAGAGTATCCTTAACGATGGTAAACAAAGCATTGTCGGTTGATCCCGTACCGCTTACCAGAGTATAGGTTAGATCAGCAGGATCCGTATCCTCATCCTCTGCAGTAAGGATTCCCACAACAGCACCTGAGGATTGACCTTCAAGCACGGTGTCCATGGAGAGAGAAATATCTGTGGGAGGATTGGTTACTACAGTGGAATTAGTGACTGTTAAAGTAACACTACCGTCACCAGCAGAGATAGCATAGTCTTTACCCGACGGCATAGAACCCAGTTCCAAACCATTGTCTGTCAAAGTTCCAGAGCAGGTGATCAGAGTGTAAATTCCGGCATCGAATCCAGTCAAAGCATTTACATTCAGGGTACCATCAAGAATAAGATTTCCATTCACTCGAATGCTGTCTCTTGAAGTGCCAAGTTCAAAGTTAAGCACAGAATAATTATTGAGCGTTAAGGCACCGGTGGTAAGTGTACCCGGTTCACCATTTCCAGGAGCAATTGTTCCTCCACTGGCATCGACTGTTCCTGCCACTGTTCCGGTACCGGCAAGAGTACCGGTAACCCTTACGGCACTTCCGGATACAAGAGATCCGGTCACATTAAGAGTTCCGCTTGAAACTGTAGTTGGCCCTGTATAGGTGTTGTCACCCGAGAGAGTCAGGGTACCTGTTCCTTCTTTTATTACAGTACCGGTACCGGAAATGACACTACCGTAAGTATAGGCGTTAGACCGGTTAAATCTCAGAACATGATTATTGGTAACATTTGTGGGGATGCTTCCGGTTGTGCCGCCATCGCCGATCTGCAGTGTACAGAGAGTGACAGTGGTTGTTCCGGTATAGGTATTATTATTTGAAAAAATAACAACACCTCCATCTCCCGATACAGTTACATTACCTGAACCGGTTATTACTCCGGCAATTGTCATAGTGTTTTTCCTGACAGGATTGCGTATAGTGGCGTTGCCGTCAACTGTAATGGTGCCATTATGAACTGTGGTAAAGGTATGACCGGTGTCGTAGGGTGAGAGCAAGCTGCCATTATTTTTGATATTGATATCATTATGAAATACTCTATCTCCCCAGGAGACAAAAGTTGCTCCGCTATCGATTGTGATTGGAGCCGTACCTGCAGCAGAATCATTTTCAACAGACAGTTGTCCGCTTTTAATAATCAATTCTTTAAGTGATCTTGCCTTGCCCAGAAGTCCCATGTAATTGGTGACTATTGTAAGGGTATTATTGTTTCCTTCTATACAGACAGAATCAGCGTATCCTCTCCCAATGTCAAACCTGTTTCCTTTGTTGCCAAGAGTCGCATCGCTTCCAAGTGATATCTTTCGTATCGCGCTTGTCTGTTCTGCACCGGTATTTATGATCGCACCTGTATTCTCATCCACCTGCCCGTTAATTACTATGCCCTTGGTGTATCCCCGCAAATCAAGACCATTTACATCCAGTGCAGCGCCGGAATCTACAGTAATGGTATTATCAAAATTTCCAAATGCCTGTTTATTTCCGGCCTTTAAAATTCCCTCTTTTATTGTTACTCCACCGGTAAATGTGTTTGCACCATTGAGAATCCAGATTGAGGGTCCGGTTTTCTCTAAAGCAGTTGCACCACCGTTTCCATTGCTTATTATGGGAGAGAAGGAATTGGTGTCGCCTGTAAATTTTCCACCGAATTCAAGAATGCGGGCACCAGAGCCGGAAAAAGCGATAGCTCCCGTATCTGTAAATCTCATGGCTCCACTGCCGCTCGAATATAGGTACCCGTTTTTCTCGGTCAGGGTAAAGAGACGATTTGTACTGGAAGCTCCACCGGTAAGCCGATACTGACCTCCATCGATCACCAGATTTGCAGCAGCATTAGTCGAAGCCCCGATACTGCCTGGTGATCCGCCATTGGACATGCTGTTTACATTCAGCCTGATATTACGTCCTATAGTGGTAACACCAGTGTAAGTATTGGCACCATCCAAATGGAGAGTCGCACGAGAGGATGTGGTGTCGTTAGCTTGAATATTCAACCCCCCTGTACCGGTGATAACGGACTTTATGGTTGCTGTTTTTCCCGAGGCCACAAGCAGTCCATTTTTGTTTCCAAAATTTAACGTTCCACCAGTGAGGGTATATCCGTTGTTAAGAAAAGAGATGCTATCCACTGCCTGAGTTCCACTGACAGTAATGGTGTAGGATCCATCACTGCCACCAAATGTAGCGGAGTTTCCCGCTCCCGGCCAGGCAACAAGGGTTGTGCCGTTTCCGTTAAATGTCCAGTAAGCATCCGTTCCCCAGGTACCACCCCCTGGCTGTATGCCGGCTGCCGCATCTATATCCCAGGTGTAGTCTCCAAAAACGGTAGGTATCCACTCAAAAGCCCCGATATCGGTTGAACTGCGTGAGTTTCCGGCAATATCTGTTAACGGAGCACCGGTATTTGTGCCGGCGTTAATAGCAGGGGAGCTGGCAGACAGTCTAAAGTCCGATATCGACGCAGGATTTTCTCCTATAAATCCAGGATTATTACTGTAAACAGACCCTTCACCCCAGCCTGACTCTGATGTCGGGAGTAGATTGTATGTGTAAACACTTTTCAGATCAGCATCAGCCAGATTAACGGTATTGCCGGCAAAGATGCAGTTGGTGATATCGATAAATTTTTGATTGCTTACCTGCTCAGGATTGATGCTATTCTCAGCCTGTACAGAATCATTGTTGAAGAAGGTGCAGTTTATGGCGCTGCCATAAGGACCATTATTGTTTTTGTTTGCTATTCTCGGGAAAATTGTGGCATTATTGCGAAAAATTGTGTTAGTGATCAGGAGATAATCGGTTGCGTTATCTCTAAGGGTAAATACTGTCGATGTAAAGTTCTGTATTACGCATCTATCGATGATACATTTTCGGTTGGTGTTGGAAAGAATAATTGTACCGCAGTTATTCAGAATTATCCTCTCAAAACGATTAGTGCCACCATGATTAGTCCAGTAATTGTTCCAATCGCCTCCGCTCAATCTGACAATCGGGAAGCTGTCAGGGTCATTTTTATCACTCATGAAATGAACTATACTATCGATATTCATCGGCCAGGATTCATCGTAAGTATCGACATCGTTTCCAACTATATAAATGGTGTCGCCGGCGGAATCGGAAGCAGCTTTTATGGCATCGGAAAGATTATTATATTGAGCTCCTCCATCCTGGTCCACAGTGAGTCTTGCGGCCATTGTGGAAAAAGAGAAGATGAGAATAAGTGGGAAATACAAACGCGTTTTTTTCAACAAGGTATTTAAAACGTTTGTAACTGGTAACATATATAATCCCCTATAGTAAATTTCCTGAACCTTTATAGAAATTATATCTATTATATAGATTATTTTACAAGCCGCTTTAATATAAATCTGATCAATTTCAAATGAAAACCAGAATCTTTCGGGAATAAAATTTGCGTATTTATCAGTAAGGTGAAATCATGCCCGAACTTCCCGATGTAGAACATTTCCGGGATTACCTACAGGAAACCTCTTTAAACCAGAAAATCTCTTCAGTTCAGGTAAAAGACAACAGGATCCTCAAGGATGTAGATCAGTCCAGTTTAAGGAGGCTCCTTGTCGATAATCGCTTCACGGAAACATTCCGCTATGGCAAGAATATTTTCCTGAGAATAGACAAAGACCCCTGGCTTACACTCCATTTCGGGATGACCGGTGATCTTAAATACTACAGCAAGCCATCTGATAAACCTCCTTTTGAGAGACTTTCAATCGTTTTCTCAAATGGAAGCACTCTGGGATATTCAGATCAGCGACTCTTTGGAAGAATCGGTGTCACAAGTTCTCCTGAGGATTTCATCTCCGAGCATCATCTGGGAAAAGACGCCCTGGAAATCGACAAGGATGGCTTTCTGAAGGTCCTCTCAGGCAAAAGGCGGTCAATAAAGAGTCTTCTCATGGATCAGGGACTCATTGCAGGGATAGGAAATGAGTACAGTGATGAGATTCTTTTCCAGGCCGGAATTCTTCCACAGCGGGGGAGTGATTCCCTGAAGCGTGAGGATTTTCTTAAAATTTTCAATTCCATGAAAATGGTGCTGAAAACCGCACTCAAAGCTCATGGGGACAAAAAAAGATTCCCAGAGAGCTTTCTTCTGAGAAATCGTCGTAAGGGTGCAAAGTGCCCCGGATGCAATACAGAGATGGAATCCTTTAGACTGGGCGGTCGAACAGGGTATTTCTGCCCTGGCTGTCAGGTGTGAATCTTCTGAAAGATGTTTGAATTTTCTAACTGCTGTAGAGTATGACTTCTGAAATTATCGATATGGCATCCTTCACTGGCCATTTTTACAATCGTGATAAGCGATTTAAAGAAATCGGTCCTGCCTTTTTCAAGTACCTGGCAATTTGGGGGGAGTTCGCCGATGGAACCGGGATCACCAGTGATTATCACCGAAGCAACTGATGGATTGATTGTTAATACTGCCTCCAGGAACTGAACTCCGTTAAGTGTTGGCATACGGAAATCGGAGATGACAAGCAGGGGATTGAGTCCCTGCTCGATATCGTGAAGAGCACGAAGAGGACATTCGTAGGTGATGATATTTTGATAGCCGGCTCTGTTGAGAATGGTTTTCATAAGTTCAACAGCTATCGCCATGTCATCGACTATTACGATTTGTCCATTCACACTGTTCCTCCTTTGATTTGTGAAACGCTTATTTTTCAAAGAGTATAATTTTATAATAGCAAGAAGCTTGCCATCTGTTCGTGTGTAAATGGAAAAGAGTGTACCTTTCTGTTTCAGGAGAAAAAGGCAACACTCTTTATACTTTAATCATCGCAGGATTCCAGTCCCCGGGGCAGTTCACTTTCGGGAATGAATGTTTCCCGTGCCGCATCGGCTGCGTCTTTATAACGCCTGTCAGGAATACCCTCTATTGCGGAGAGTATCGGTCCTGGGGCCTGGTGATCTTTTGCAAATTGCACAAGTTCATTTTTTCCTGACGGGAAACGGGAATCCTTCAGGAATTGCTCCACATCTATGGGATTGACATTTCTTTCCATAACACCTCCTGAGAAAACACAGAATACTTAAAACTATAAAAAACAAACTCCATGCCATCAGGACCGCTACTTGCTTCTCCTCTTACTGCCTTTACCTATTTTCAGGATAGAAAGGAGGAAAAAGGTGAAAGAGGCAAGACTTTACCGTACCCTTGATAATAAAAACGTAAGCTGCTTTCTCTGTGCACATCATTGCGCAATTGCGCCGGGAAATTTCGGAAAATGCTCAGTGAGAAAAAACATCGATGGTAAACTTTTTACATTTGCCTATGGGAAGACAATCGCTGAGAATGCAGATCCTGTAGAGAAAAAACCGCTTTATCATTTTCTCCCAGGGTCAAAATCCTACTCAATAGCCACCATGGGGTGTAATTTCCGATGCGGGTTTTGTCAAAACTGGCAGATCTCCCAGATTTCAGAGGAAATGATGGGGGAGAGACGGGGGATCGAAAGCAGTCCCGAAGAGATAGTAGCAAGGGCAATAAGAAGCGGCTCTAAAAGCATCTCCTATACCTATACTGAACCTACCATCTTTCTTGAATATGCCTCTGAAATTGCCTTTTTAGGGAAAGAAAGAGGTCTGGCAAATATCTTTGTCACGAACGGGTTTATGACCGCAGAGGCACTGAAAGAGGTGGGACCGGTTCTTGATGCCTGCAATGTTGACCTGAAGTCATTTTCCGATGAATTCTACCGCAGAAATTGCGGAGCGAGAGTGAAGCCTGTACTGGAAACGCTCGAGAGAATTAAAAAGATGGGAATCTGGCTTGAGATCACGACTCTTCTGATTCCGGGAGAGAATGACTCAGAAGAGGAGATAAGAAGCATAGGGGAGTTTATAGCCGGCCTGGACAGAAATATCCCCTGGCATGTTTCCCGATTTTTTCCTCAGTACCAATTTGGCGATGTCTTCGCCACACCGGTATCCACACTCGAACTGGCCCTGGAGATTGGTTGTCAGGCGGGTTTAAAATACGTTTTTCCGGGAAATATTCCGGGAGAAAGCAATACGGTGTGCTTTAACTGCAAAGAGATTTTGATTAAGAGATCAGGATTTAGCATCGATGAAATGAAAATCAAGGATTCCAGGTGTCCCAATTGTGGCGTAACAATTTGTGGTATATGGGAATAATACATATCGATTAAAGTAGTACATATATCGAGGTGAGAAAAACGTGGAAGGATTATATTTTTTTTATAAACCCGGTTCACTGGGCTTAATTTGGCTAGGGGTGGCATTTATGCCGCCGAAATCTCATCTCGTAGATGAAACTTTAACCCATTTTCATTTTATAACGGAAATAATTCGCATCCAGATTCATGAATCTGATAAAATCTTTAAAAATCAAAGGAAAGGTTTCAGGGTTGAAGGAATCTGCGGATGATTTAACGAGATCTTTTCCTTGAGATTTTATAATTTAAATCACGATAGTTCATTGTCAACAAAGATAAGAGTACGATTGTTGAGAAAATCCCAAGGCCAAGATTTGGATCTATAGAGAAATTGTATAGAAAGGGTATTTAAGCCTGAATTAGTGGATTGTCGCATAATATATATTATGTAAACTAACATAGATATATTGGTTTTACTGCCTGAAACTCACCTTCCCCTTGCAAAAAGCTGGGCTTGTATCAGATAAGGATGACTTTGTCTCTTTTTCTTTAATCACTGATTTAGCATTCTGTCTCTGAGTGTCCCCTTTTCCAGGTAGATCCTGGTTAGGAACTTGGTGCATAGACACCGGATTTGTTCACAAGGATGGGAGATGCCTGGTCATTTTTTTCACTATTATCGCTCAGAGATGGATTTATTACTTCATCTCCGTTTTTCCATTGAAAATTTCTCTTGATCTCCTTACCTCTTTCATCGTTCCCAAAATCTAAATTCCACAATTCTCTTCTTATTATTGCGGAAGAATTTATGTGGCTTAACAGTCATTCACATATAATGGCTTTAAAAGATTGTAATTCAATGAATTAAACATTTTTATTTATCTCTGCAGTTTAAATTCTCAAATCTGTGCAGATTACAACTCCTTATTTCATTAATTCATCTCTGAGCTGTGACATAAATGTCAGCTAATAAAGAAAAATCCGGTAAACCGGGGTGAGAAAAATCGTGGCAATGGAATTTTATTTTCTTATTAGCCCGGTTCACCGGGCTTTGTATGAATAGAGGTGGCATTTATGCCGCCGATTTCCTCCCCCAACCCCTTTGTTTCCTGAAATTCTCTAAAATATCTCCCCACACAATTTATCATATCCACCCAGTAATTTTCCTCTTAAATGTCCCCTATTTCGTAAAAAAACATCCTTCAACCAATTCCAGCCCCTTTTTTTCTTCATCCTGGGATACACCAGAATACTCTTTTTATTCATATATTGTACATGTTATTTTCAGTTTTTATTATATTATGGATAAAGGGCACCAACGAACTACTTAATCGATTAAAGAGGGGCGAATTAATGACATCTTCAAGGAAGCTTTTCAGATTAAGCTGGACTGTCATATTCTTGACGTTTTCCTTCATTTATGCTCAGCAGGACGACTACAAAGATACCATCTGGGTAAAGGTCACTTTCTATGACTTCCACTCCGACAGATCAAACCCTGAGTTTGAGTGTCCCCATGATGGCCGCCTGCAAAGAGGTATGGTGGATCCGAATCTCGATGCCGATATGAAACCAGTTCTTGGCCCCAACCCCTTTATTAATTACTTCATCAAGTACTGGTACCGGGATTGGAAGAACGGTGGTGGCCAGGGAGATTTTGACCGCCCGGTTTATAACCGCAACGACTATGTACGAACCACTACCGTCAATCACGATACATCTTTTAAAAACATAGTAATCGACAGTTTCCTTGTTTTCGATCATCTGGGAAATGGTGTCTACGGGTATGTCAACAACAGTTTCTTTCCCCTCGATAATCAGGGATTCGGAAACGAAAATCTCAGTCATAATTACTCCTTCACCATGGAACTGCACCGCGAGTTTATAAAAACCGATGGTCTGACTTTCAGTTTTACTGGTGATGATGATGTCTGGGTATTTATCGATGGCAGGCTGGTGCTGGATCTGGGTGGTATTCATACACAACAGAATGGTTCTTTTAATCTTGACACCATTCCGTGGCTGGAAAACGGGAAAGTGTATACTCTGAGTTTTTTCTTTGCCGAGAGGCACACAACAGAATCCAATATCAAGATTACTACCAACATTATAAGTGCCAGTCTTGTTGACATAAAACTTATTGCCGAACCTGACACCACTGTTCAGGTTTACGACACTGTCAGGCTGAGATCAGAAGTACGCGATGATACGTTAGGAATCCGAGATGAGGTAGCAGCCAATACACAATGGAGAATACTGGATGGTGATGGTAATCCTGATTCGGTTTTAAAATCGCGGGTCGGAAGCGAGGTACTTGTGGTACCTACGGTTGCCTGGTCAACAATAGTTTTGGAAGGTATGGTAACAGATGGGAAAGTGACATTAAAGGACACGATACGAATCAAAGTTACACATGGTCCTCCTTATGCGATTTCCATCGAAGCTAATTTCATCGACTCTACTACAGCCGACACATCTACTTTACGTTTTCCTCAACCGCTGGACCAGATTATTATCTCTAACAGCATGACTTCTGCTGATGCTTACGCTGTGGTGCGGGACAGATCCGGAGCCTTTGTAAGAATGGCAGATCCAATTACAGCTAGTTGGGGTCCTCCCCCTCCTGCTGGTGATGGCATTATATCTGCAACAGGTGAGGAACTTCCTCAACCCAGAAAATTTCACGGTATAGTTAGCAGGATCAATTCCGGAACAACATACGCTTATGCTGATGAAGGTACACTCCTGAGAGACTCTGTTCTTGTCATCGTTGCACCTTATGACATCCTTCGCCTGCGGGTTGTGGAACGCGGAAACAGTGTTATAGATAATTACGTTGACACAATAAGGATGAATACAGATCAGAAAAAACTGTATGATGTGTATGGTTTAAAATCGACTGCCACCGATACGAATGATATCGATTCATGGGTGCTTGTAAATGCTGACTGGGATCTCTCCTCCCCGCTCAATTCTGCAGTCCCGCCCTCGAAGGGACTCTCTTACTGGACTTATGATCCAACCAATCCAGGTACGGGGACTCTTACTCTGACCAATCCTAACGATGCAAACACTCAGACTCTGATCATCCCTGTCATTATCGACAGGGCACCTCCAAGTCTGGTTGAGTTCAAGTTAATTACCCCTGCAAATCAGAGGAGAGCCGGAGAGACACTGCTGGCAGTTGTAGAGATAAGAAATACAGACGGGCTGGTACCCGGTCAATACTGCTTCGGAAATGGCGGGGATGATCCAAGCAGAGTTGTGTATCAGGATACCATGAGTAGAGGAGGAGCTCATCTCCCCGATCCAACAATAAGTGTTGATGGAATAAATGGCACGCTGAATACGGGAAGCATGACAACCCACACGAATGATCAGTGTTTTATTGATGGTCTGGATACGGTACAGGTTGTGCTTTACAATGCTCCCTATACTAAGGAAAAGCATCAACTGGTGGTAACTCTCAACCCCAACCTTATTGCAAGAACAGAGCCCTTTGTGCTTTTACCTGGTCCACTGGATTCTCTGGCTATCACGGATGCGAACTTTATACCCATACCAGGGCCAATCCAACTGGATTCCCGTATCTCACAATCTATAACGGTTTATTCAACCGGTTATGACAGATTCGGGAACCTGATTGATTTTCAAAACAGCACATGGTCAACTGATGGGACTCTCAATCCACACAATGATTTTGGAGCATCAACATATCTGGGAACAGAAAATGTAAATGATCATCAGCAGGGTAATCTCTGTGCTGTTGCTAATGGTGAGAACGGGGAGGTTAAGGCCTGTATTCCTGTTATTATAACAGGACCCGGAGCAGTGTTATCCAGGGCTGTTACAAGAGATATCGACGGGAACGGGCTTCTTGACCGGATAGATTTGATTTTCGATAAGCCAGTCAATATTCCTCCTGAAGCTATACCCTATTTTTCAGTAACCAGGAATAATGTAGTATTTGTTATCGACAGTATAGTACCACGTGCTCCTGGAGATACTGTTTTTTACCTGTATCTGCGAGAAGACACAACTGGGCATCTTCCACAGACTGCCTGGCAGTTAAATGTAAAAATACAGGCATTTCAGGATTTGAACCAGGTATCACTTAATACCGAAGATGGTGCTCCGCCTGTAGTCTGGTATGTTGAAAAGGAAGTCAAATCGATAGACCATACAAAAGATGTTCTTACGGTTAAGTTCAGTGAAAAGATTCTTGGCGGTAATGGGAATGCCTTCAACGTCTTAACAAAACCAGACATGGTCTTAAATATCTGGCAGAAAAATCCGGAAACCCAGCAGTTTGAATATGTAAATCTTCTTGCCGACATACAAGTATTTACCTATGCACAAGATGATGTAGTCAAACTGGTTACAACAAACGGAATGGATATTACCAATGCCAACTGGGTGAATATCAGGGATGAAAACTTTGGGATTCAGGATGCAAGCAAGAATTTCCCCACATCCGTAAACCAGAAAGTAAATGTCAATGTTAAGGGTCAGAAAACGGAAATAAAGGCGTTCCCCAACCCGATCCGTCCCGATTTCCGTGCACCAGGTACTCTCCCGGGTCCGATAAACCTCGTTTATGAACCTAACGCGGTCAACTGGGCTAAAACCTACGGTGGGACCGCTATCAGAGCCAGGATTGCTCCACCTTCTACGGGAACAGTATACGGGTCCTTTAAAATCTATGATCTTGTCGGTAACCTTGTGAACTATGCAGTAAAGCAGGATCTGCTGGCCGGGGCACAGAGCAGAGGACTGAATATAAACGGTCTTTCTATAGTTGATCTTTTGTTTTACTGGAACGGCTCAACATACAAGGGTGCCAAAGCTGCCCCCGGAGTCTATAAAGCTATTCTTTACCTTGATTACACCGGTCAGGGTTACAAAGATGAGGTCCTGACAACGAATCTGGGAGTAGGAAAATAATGGTTTGATTAAGGATCGCTCCAGGAGCAGCTTGCTCTGCGGAGCGATTCCTTTTTGTATCTTTGAACAAAACTCTCTCTTCCCATCTTTACTCGTCATAGCCATCTCTCCTGCCGATGAATCCTTGATAGGAAGTATGCTTATTTGTCATTTCGACGATTCAGCGAGAGGAAATCTTTTCCTTTTTTGTAATCTGCCCCGTTCCATTATATTTTATAAACCACTATACACAGTTCATAACCTGTCTTAAAACATTTATTCCATCAATTTGCATCATGAAAATTACTCCTCCGGTCACATTAATTCGCCAGTATAAAAAACTGCCGGTTCCTCAAAGAAGGATCATGAATACAGCTCTGGAAATTTATCAAAACGAAAAAATTGCTTTCCGGAGATCTGCAAATGTGATTTTTTGCTCTGAATATATGATAAGAAAACTCAATTCTGCCTACAGAGGTATAAACCGTGCTACAGACGTTCTTTCGTTCCCTTTTGGGGATCCGGATTTTTTAGGGGAAATCTACATATCTCTGCCCAGAGCCAGGAATCAGGCCAGACAGTATGGAAGCAGTTATGAGGATGAGATAATCAGGCTTTTTGTCCACGGGATGTTTCATCTGTTAGGATATGATCACGATACTGGTATTAAACGTAAAAAGATGGAAAGTAAGGAATCGAAATATATAGAGACAAGGTACGTGTCTGATTGAAACAGGAACAGAGGTCCTGAGGCAACTCTCGAGGAATCCAATTGAGGAAAAAATTCCGGTACCGACCCCGACAAGAATCCTCTTCCAATCAGCACTGACTCGATAATCCTTTGATACAGGCACAATTACATAAGATTTGAAATGATTTTATCTTTTGTTTCCCTGATGAAATGTGTGGTGTTATTTGATCATCAAGAGCTTCGGATTGCTAAAGGCGTCAAAAAAAAGTATTTTTGACCATTCTATAGATTTGCAGGGATGTTTTATTGACCTTTAAGGAGGTTCCGTGAACATTGTAGTATGTATCAAGCAGGTACCCGGTACTACCAAGGTGAAGATAAATCCTGAGACAGGGACTCTGATCCGGGACGGTGTTGAAGCGGTTGTCAATCCTTTTGATGAATATGCTATCGAAGAGGCTCTTCGGATAAAGGAGAGAGTCGGTGGTGTGGTTAAAGTGATTACCATGGGGCCTCCACAGGCGGAAGCAGCTCTCAGGAGTGCGATTGCAATGGGTGCTGATGAAGGTTATCTGATTTCTGACCGTGCGTTTGCCGGTTCAGAGACCTGGGCTACCTCCTATACCTTATCAAAGGGAATTCAGACACTGGGCAAAGTAGATCTGATTATCTGTGGTAAACAGGCTATCGACGGTGACACTGCTCAGGTGGGAC
>JAAYIG010000045.1 GCA_012523595.1 Fibrobacter sp. | reverse complement strand
TGGAGGTCCATCCGGTACCGTTTGAGCAACTGATTGTAACAGAGTTACGGTACTGTTTCTGAGTCGCCTCCCTCACCCTCACAATCAGCTTGACCTGTCCCTTTGTAGGCTCGATTCCTGTAGCTGTCTTAAAGCCGGGAACAGTACCTATATTCCAGGTAACAGTGTGTGCCTGTGGATTGTATACCCCGCCACCGGTGGCAGAGAGAAACTCAAAGTCGCGGTGAAGAGTATCCACTATTGCAACATTCATGGCGTCAAGCGACCCGTAATTGCGGTAATCGATAGTATAGGTCACGCTATCCTTTTCAAATGCGAATGTCTTGTCAATATCCAGGTAAACTTTCATATTTGCTGTAGGCTTAATTTCAGAGGGAGCATGGTAGTTACCGGAAAGTACAAGCAGCCCCAGAAGACGAAACCAGCCATGAAAATATTGCGGAACACTGGTCAGATATCCATCACCGGGAGAGTCAACATCCCACTCGATCTCCAACTGTCGGTACATATCACCCATCAGGGCAAAATCCTGTGAGATGACCGCTGAGGGGGAACCGGTACCATGTATCCAGTTCAGGAAAAAGAATCCACCTCCTTTTCCATCAATAGGCCAGTGTGTCCACAGTACATGCGGGCCCCAATAGGTAAATTTTTTATCCGCACCTGGAACGCAGGGGTTATTCCAAGGGTCTTGACGATTATCCCAAAGAAAGCGGGCATAGCGCAGAGCCATATCCCTTTCGAAGGTGTTGGGAACACCCGGAGTTACCTGATGCGTGACAGGATCCCAGGTAGATGTGGGGTTACCGTGCCACATATAATTAAGAATAGTCCGCCATCCAAGACGGAAGTCTTCACCTTCCATATATTCAGAGAAGACCGGTACATTATCAGACCCCAGCGACACCCATCCCGCATAGGGTATTGTCGATGGACCTTGATTATACAACTGACCCATAAGCCAGTCCGATGATGCCTCAGCGCGCCTGAACTGATAGATATTCCATGCATATCTGGCAGAGTCTACTTCAGCCAGGAGATCAGCAAACTGGCGAAAGTAAGAGGGCGCAGTGTAATCGATATGCTGCGCCTGCGGACCTCTTGATTCAGGGACAATCCCAAAACCGCTTCGGACCGGATCAGTAGCCCAGTCTGTGAGTTCCTGCCAGGAATCCCCCCCTTTGAAATACCCGTCAAAACCAATATCTCCGCTCAGGTAGTTTGTACCATACTCTATGTTATAGAGAAAGGTATCAGTAAGAGCTTTGATAAAATCGATAGCAGCCTGTTTATAGGAGATGGGATTGCCGCAGGCATCATTGATTCCCATGAATTCACCCCACTGCCTGTAGGCCCACAGAAGTGCAAGAGCAATATCAAAATCACCGTCAGCAGCGGAATTTGTATTTGCAACATTCTGCCATCCGGGAAGTTGACTATAGAGATACTCGGTAGTAGATTCCTCACAGTCTCTATAGCGTTTAACCTTGTTCATGGCATGATCATGAACCCACAGCCATAAGCCATCAAATGTCGGTTTATCAGCCATAGCCGCTGCAGCCAGCATCGCATAACCATCACCTTCCGAACAGTCTGGAGATGAACGAAAATAGACGTAGTCTATTCCCCCTACTCCACCTCCCGGTTTCTCCGCCCGGTTCATCATTATCCGGTACGCTTCCCTGATTGTCTTCTCCATCTCTGCGTGAGGGACACCAACATTGTTACGTGTTCCCACATTCTCAAATTTTCCAGATGGATTGATATAGGGCTGAAACTGAGGGAAAGGAAATGCAGGATCACCGGAATTGATATGAATATCAATGGGTTCCTGGGCAAGGGTGAATGTGCCTGCGAAAAACAACATTAAAAGAATTGAGCTGAATGATTTATTTCTAACCTGATATAAACGATTGTTTTTCATCATATCTGCCTTGATTCTGTATCTGGCTGTTTACCTCAAAATAATTAAACCACCTATTCAGCAGTAAACAGTTCTACTGGTAATACCTTGATTATAGCCATTCGGAACCGGAATATCTGGTATATGTGAAGACTATAGTATCCTAAAATACTATTCTCTATTATAATGAAATGTTCCAGATTTGTAAGACATTTTTTAACAAAAGTGTAGACCAGAGGTCTACGTTTTGGGTCAGCCATATCGATAGATGGTCTGGATTTTAAGAAAAGTATGACATTAAAAGGTCATATCAAGTGATAAACAGTGTAGACCTCCTGTTCTATACTAAACTCCAAATACTCATTTTTTTTATGGAATCCACGATTTTCAACATTATTATTATAGATATTAAACCGGATTTTTAAGCAGATCAGATATCTATAAAAAAAGCAGGAATTGTATTGTATAATATATAAATTGAACAAATCACAGAAGGGGGAGGCATGGGGCACAGGTTTTTGGCATTATCCATTATCACTGTTGGGTTGTTCATCTTTGGAATTCAGCCGGTTTCAGCCCAGCGCCTGATGGAGAGGCTTGATCGCGGAGTAGTAGCTGTAAAGGTCTCAAACGGAGTTTTTATCAGTTGGAGACTCTTCGGGAATGATCCTGATGGAATTGCCTTCAATGTCTACCGGGGTTCCACAAAGGTAAATTCCAGCCCAATTACCGGAGCTACAAATCTGACAGACAATGCCGGGACTGCCAGTTCCACCTATTCTGTGAGAACAGTTATAAACGGTGTAGAACAGACAGGGTCAAAAGAGGTTTCAGTCTGGTCATCCAACTGCCTTACCATCAATCTGCAGCGCCCGGCAGGAGGAACAACTCCCTCGGGTGAAAACTACACCTACAGCCCAAACGATATCAATGTGGGGGATCTCGATGGAGATGGGGAATATGAGTTAGTCGTAAAATGGGATCCGAGTAATGCCAAAGACAATTCCCAGTCCGGATACACAGGCAATGTTCATCTCCATGCATACAAACTGAATGGTACCTGCCTCTGGAAAATCGATCTGGGGAAAAATATTCGTGCAGGAGCTCACTACACCCAGCATCAGGTGGCTGATTATGATGGTGACGGATTTGCCGAAGTAATCTGTAAAACAGCTCCTGGAACCAAAGATGGAACCGGGGCATTTCTCAGCAAGGGTCCTGCGGCATCGGATAATGACAATGCAGATTATCGTAACTCAAGCGGTTATGTTCTCTCCGGCCCGGAATATCTAACGGTGTTCAACGGACGCACCGGAGCTGAAATGGCAACTGTAAACTATGTCCCGGCCCGTGGCACTGTCAGTAAGGCGGAATGGGGTGACGACTATGGGAACCGGGTTGACCGGTTCAACTCAGTTACTGCCTGGCTGGACGGGAAACTTCCAAGCGCGGTATTCCAGCGCGGCTACTATTACCGTCTTACCTGTGCCGCATGGGACTGGCGCAATGGTCAACTGACACAGCGCTGGTTTATCGACTCAAGAAAGACATCTGGATACAACTCGATGAATGATCAGGGCAACCATTCAATAATGGCAGCCGATGTTGACAATGACGGAAAAGATGAGATTATCTTCGGGTCTTCGGGACTTGATCACGACGGGAAGCTTCTCTACGCCAACGGAATGGGTCATGGTGACGCGAATCATATCGGAGACATGGACCCCTCCCGTGCCGGACTGGAGCTATGGCTTGTCAGAGAAGGAGCCACAGCAGGAAGTAACGGATCGTATCTGGCTGATGCAAAAACAGGACAAACGATCTGGGGACACAAGGTGTCAGCGAATACAGATGTCGGGCGGGGATGTGCTGCTGATATCGATGCATCTCATGTGGGATATGAGATGTGGTCCAGCGCCACTGACGGAACCTACAACTGTAAAGGTACCCGCATCAGTTCGAACAAGGGTTCGGTCAATTTCCGTGTTTACTGGGACGGAGATCTTCAGGATGAGCTGCTTGACGGAAATAAAATAGACAAATGGAACGGCAACGGGACAACCCGTCTGGTTACTCTCAATGGCAACTCCTGCAACGGAACCAAGGCAACCCCCAATCTCTCCGCAGATATCCTGGGAGACTGGCGCGAAGAAGTTATTCTTCACGATGGGGCCTCAAAGCTTTACCTGTATACCACCACTGCAGTAACGACTCACAGATTGTATACACTGATGCACGATCCGACTTACCGTGCCGGAGTTTCTTCACAACAGTCTGCATACAACCAGCCCCCGCATCTGGGATTCTTCCTGGGAAACGGTGCTGACAAAGCACCCAAACCTAATATGTACGTTGTAGGCGGGACTCAATATACCCTGACCACATCTGTTGCATCCGGCCAGGGAAGTATCACTCCGTCAAGCGGGAGCTATGAAGAAGGAGCGAGTGTGACTGTCACCGCGAAGGCATCGGAGGGATATGCATTTGACCGCTGGGGAGGCGATCTTTCCGGGAGCACAAATCCTGCTACCATTACGATGAATTCAAATAAGACAATATCCGCTTACTTTGTTGTAGACAACCGTACCTATTATACAGTAAGCGCTCAGGCTGCTCCCGGAGGTACTTTAACCCAGAATCCCGAGGGGGAGCGTTTTCCTGAGGGCTCCTCGATCAGTTTTACCGCGGTTCCAAACGAGGGATGGAAATTTGAGGGGTGGACAGGCGATTATACCGGCAACCAGGCCCAATACACCATATCATCTCTGAATGCCAACGTAAACCTTACCGCAGTTTTCATGCCGGTAAATCCAAATTTATATGAGGCAGAATACGCTCTTATAACCAACGGTGTACAGGAGAGCACAAATGCCGGTTTTTCCGGAACAGGTTATGCCAATGTTGATAACATGGTAGGTTCATCGGTGGAATTTACCGTTTACACAGCAGGTGCCGGACAGAGACAAACAATTCTCACTTTTGCCAATGGTACAAGTACTGCCCGTACATTCTCAGTGAAGGTAAACGGTGTAGAAGTCATATCGTCGCTCAGCTTTGAACCAACCGGTGCCTGGACAACCTGGAATCAGAAAACCATCGATCTTACTCTTAAGGCGGGTATTAACACCATCACATTTACTTCAACCGGGCCAGATGGCGGACCAAATCTCGATAAGCTGGAGTTTTCACCAGCAGTCAGCACCAATACCGTAAGGAGCATGTTAAAGCCAGGTATCAGATTTTACGGAAATGTTTTGACAATTGTTACAGGCTCCGCGAAATCATCCGCACAAGTTGATATCTTCTCTCTTACTGGAAAAAAGATTTTAAGCAGAAATGTACAGATTTCAAATGCCTCCACCTCAGTTGATCTTGACGAAGTGCAAAACGGAAGTTACCTGCTGAGAGTATCTCTTGATGGTACAATGCACGTGCAAAAAATCAATCTGTTGAGATAATGGCCCCTTTATTCAGCTTTCAAATCCGCTCTCTTCCCGGGGAGCGGTTTTTTTTGCCTGACTGCCAATCAGATCCGGCCCATTTCCTTTCCGGGCAGAAATAAAAATTATTTAATTCTGAAAACCGTTGCTGGCCGCAAGCCCACTAAATTCATGAATCATTTACCACTTTACGGAATTCGTGTTGTATTTTAAAATTTCAAATGTTACAGTATCTTTGTTAACTGTGTTCAAGACTGTTTAATAACACAAAAAGGAGTTGAAAAGAGGTTTTCAGTATGAGAATGATCGCTTGTCTATCGATAATTGTATCCGCCTCACTATTCATGTCATACGCAGAAAAACCGGAAAGTACATCCGATATTGTTAACAACACCATTCTGAACCGCCGCAGTATCCGCAAATATAAAGATCAAAAGGTACCTAAAGAGATTCTTGATGTAATAATCAAATCAGGGATAAATGCCCCAAGCGCTATAAACAAACAGCCCTGGGAAATCCGGGTCGTTTCAAAGCCTGAGCTGCTTAAAAAGATTAAAGCCACAGGCGCCAGTTTTTATAATGCTCCGGTAGTCATCGTTATAGCCAATGATACGGCTAACTCTTACAGTGAACTTGACTGCGGACTTTTATCGCAAAATATCATGCTGAGTGCGGAATCCTTTAAACTTGGAACCTGTGCCTTGGGAAATCTTGCACGTGCTATCTCTAAAAATACCCCAGAAGCGGATTCTGTTCTGGCAGAACTGAAATTTTCCAAGGGGTACAAACCTGTTCTGGGTATCGCTCTTGGTTACAAAGACGAGTCTCCTGATGCAAAACCGCGCG
>JAAYIG010000044.1 GCA_012523595.1 Fibrobacter sp. | reverse complement strand
TTGGAAATATGGATGCCGAAAAAGATCTTGCCGCATCCGGGGTACTGGCATTTCTTTTCCCGAAGTTTTTGACGGCGCCGCGATTTAGGTAGCTGCATATTAGATAACCCTCCGCACTCAGAAAAGGATTTTATTTAGAGGCAAATTGTTCCAAACTTTATAAATTGTTTTTGTTCAGGCACTTATAATATATGGGCAAAAGTAAAAAAATGCAAATTGTTTATCATTTATTTTAATAACCAGGTAACTCCTGTCATCCTTTAAATTAGTTGCATCTCCTTTCACAGCAGTCACTTACAGAGGCATTGACAGAGCCGCTTCAGAAAATTATTTTATCTCCTTTGCTTGACAAGAGGGCTTCCCGTTTCGTCAAGGCCACCCGGTTCCGGCCGTATCCGGCATTTCTTTTTTCTCTTCAAGCCCTTTCTCTTTCCCCCTCCTGGCGTTTAGATTTCCCAGAAACTATACTTATTTAGTACGCTTGCTTATAACTAATATTGAATTTCATCTTTCCACTTATGAAAATCCGGACTCAGAAAAACTCTGGCGAACATAATCCGGTGATAATCCCGGCGTTTCTTGATCTTGATTGGGTTTCCAAATCTGACCTCCTTTCAGGAAAAAAAGACCATACCCTTGTACTGGACTTCTCTGAGACAAAAAAGATCGACTCTGCCGGAATGAGTTTCATTCACCTCCTCCACTCATTACACCAGAAATCGGGTGGGAAACTAATACTCAAAGATCTCTCACCGGATCTACTTAAAAACCTGCAATCCTGGTCTCCGACAGCCGCAAAACAGACTGGAAAGAAAAAAAGCGAGAATTTCCTGGTCAGAACAGGCGACGCAGTGCTTTCTTTCAAGGATACTGCCCTTGGAGCGCTCTCGATTCTAACTGAAATGCTTTACTGGGGTACTTTTGGATTATTGGAAAAACGGGACATTAAAAAAGGGGCATTAGGCGAACAGATGTACCAGTTGGGATATAAAGCCTTTGGTATAGTCGGCCTACTGTCACTGCTAATCGGGATCGTGCTTGCTCTTCAGACCGCCATGCAACTGCGTGTTTTTGGAGCAGGGGTTTTTCTGGCCCCACTGGTTGGAATCACGATGGTAAGGGAGATGGGACCTCTTCTCACTGCAATTATTCTGGCTGGCAGAACCGGAAGTGCTACAACAGCAGAGATTGCCACGATGGTAGTTGGTGAAGAGATCGATGCTCTTCAGACAATGGGGATAAACCCGATTCAATTCACTGTAGTACCAAAATTCTGGGCTATATCGATCACCATGCCGATACTTTCTATCTTGGGTACAGCGGCAGGCATTCTAGGTGGATATTTTGTAGCTTTGCTTTATCTTGATCTGTCATCAAGTCTCTTCTGGAACGAATTAGGCAAGAGCCTCGCCATGAAGGATGTATTCGCAGGATTCATCAAGTCGGTTGTCTTTTCGTGGCTGATTATCTGGATCGGATCTTTTTATGGGTTCAAAGTTCGCGGAGGCGCTGAAGCGGTAGGTAAAGAAACAACCGCCAGTGTTGTAACCGGAATTTTCATAATTATAATTGCGGATGCCCTTTTCTCGTTTATCCTGTAGGTTAAGCGCATTGGACAGCAATAGCAAAAAATCGATAGTTGAAATAGAGAATCTGGTAACCAGGTATGGTGACCGGGTTGTACTTAAAGACATAAGTACCAGCTTTTTCAAATCTGAAATCAGAGTGATTCTGGGCACATCAGGATGCGGGAAGACAACACTTCTCAAGTCAATAATCGGGCTTCTTAAGCCATATTCAGGAAAAATCCGTATTTTCGGGACAGAAATATCCGATCAGGATGATCCCCGGACAGTAGATGTGTTGAAAAAGATTGGCGTTCTGTTTCAAAATGGCGCACTTCTGGGATCGCTTACTGTTCAGGAAAACGTTGCATTGCCATTACAGATGCACACCAGATTACCAGATAGTATAATCAGAGAGATTGTCCGGTTGAAACTTGCCCAGGTCGATCTTCCGCACGCGGCGGAACTTTATCCGGGGGAACTATCCGGTGGAATGAGAAAGAGAGCCGCACTTGCACGCGCTCTGGCACTTGATCCGCCGCTGTTATTCTGCGATGAGCCTTCGGCAGGACTTGATCCTGTGACATCAGCCGGTCTGGATGATTTACTGTTAAAACTACGCATGATGCTGGGGATAACTGTTGTGGTTGTTACTCATGAACTCTTTTCTATAGAAAAGATAGCGGACAATATCACATTTTTACACAAAGGGTCTCTTCTTTTTGACGGCCCACTTGCAGAAGCGCTCAAACACAAAGAGGGTCCTGTTTGTGACTTTTTCAAACGGCACGAACCGGACCTGAACAAAAGCGTCACCTGCACCACTGATTTCAACCTGGAGTTTTCAGGATGAGCATATCTAGGGCACAGCGAGCCAGACTTGGTGTATTTGTAATCGCGGGAATAATCCTCCTGGCAATTTTTTTTGTCATTCCTCTGGGAATGAAACTGACTGACAAATTCAATACTTTTTTTGCCTACTTTGAAGGAGAATCTCTCAGCGGACTGGAGCAGGGTGCGGTTGTCAAATTCAGCGGCGTACCCATTGGCAAAGTCGAAAAAATAACCTACCTTCCGGACAATCTCTCCAAAGTAAAAGTAGAGATGAAAATACAGCAGGATTTCCCCATGAAGGTAGATATGGTTGCCACTACAGGGGCTATGGGGATAACCGGGTTGAAGTATGTTGAGATAGCCGGAGGAAAAAATGAATCAGAGCTTCTTAAACCCGGGTCTGAAATTCCCACAAAGATCTCCGTGATCTCGACAATCACCGGTAAAGCGGAATCGATTGTCGGCAAAGTAGAACTGCTTCTCAATCACCTTAATCAAATCACAGAACCGGACAGTCTCCGGTCAATCAAAAAGATACTGGACAATGTAGCCTATATCACAGAGGATGTCAGGGGTTTTGTCAGCGAGTCACGTCCTCAGATTCAGAAAATGACAAACTCCACAAGCAGCCTGATCACCAAAATTGATTCTGTGGCAGGTGACATCAAAAGCTTTACCAGTTCTTTTAAAGGCAATGTCACGGCGGATCAGATAAGCCGTACCTTTTCAGCCATTGACTCGACAGTGCACTCGCTTAAAAGCCTTGCAGAAAATCTTTCTCTCATGGTCCGTCAAAGCAGGGAGGATTTCGCAGTGGGGATGGAAAATATCAGAGAGGCTTCAGAGAATGCCAACCAGTTAACAAAAGTTCTGGCCGAAAACCCATCACTGCTGCTTAAGGGTGAATCTCAGAGAGGAAGGGAGGTCCGATGAGAAAAAGGATAGTATACCCGCTGGCATTAGCGGTGTTGCTAACAGCAGGATGCGGTTCGGTACCGACAAAACAATACTACGTATTAAATTACCTGCCTTCAATGAACAAGCGTCAGAATCCAAATCCATATCCAATTACTATCCGTCTTAAGGAATTCAGTATAGAGGAAGCATATAACCGGCCTCAGATAGTTTACAGGCAGAGTCCTTTTCAACTGAAGTATTACGTTTACCGTGTATGGGCTGTAAAACCTACCCGAATGATAACTGATCTGGTTCACAAACATCTGGTTTCCGCTAATCTTGCAAGCAGTATTGTGAGGAGATTCGATGAAGGAAAGAAGCCGGATTATGAGTTAAGCGGAATAATTGAGGCACTTGAAGAGTATGACAGCGAAGAACTCTGGTTTGCTCACCTGGCCTTCAGAATCAACCTGGTCCGGACTGGTGACGGAAGAGTGCTTTACACCAGAAGATTCGATCTGCGGAAAAAAGTTTATCAGAAAGAGCCCGAATTCGTTATCAGGGAGATGTCAGCTCTGATGGAATATGCAATGACCCAGGCTGTTCATGATATGGATATCAAGCTGGCTCAGGAATTCGGAAGCAAGACTACTACTATTGGAATCGAGTCTCCGGTGTTCGAGGATTCAACCATTACAGAGGTAGATCAGTGATGCTGCGATCTCTTCTGCCCCGTGCTGTACTTTTAACCCTGGGCATTCTTCTCTGCTATTCTCATGCAGAGCTTCCTCCGGATCTTCCCGGTGAGGAAATAACAGAGGAATACCTGAAATGGACAATTCCGGTCGACTCAGTTAAACGACCGGAAATTGACAGCACAGACAGAACATCAGCCTGGTACGATATTGTTGCAAAAACCTGGGACACTCCCCCTCTGGCAGAACAGATGGCTTCGGACAGAATAAATATCCCTCTTGGTAAAGGTGGCATTTTCGTTCCCAGATACACTGAAGCGAAAAACGAACCAGATGTGGAAATCCTGGACCTTGACATACATACTGTAACCAGCGGAGAAACAGGCAGAACTTTCACGGTAGAGCCTGGTTCGTATCTGGTCATGCTGGGGAGTGGTTCACACAAACAGCGTATTGTAAAACCAATCACTGTGGAAGAGTCAAAAATCTCGCCAGTTATGCCCGACTGGGCAGGGTTAACAATTGAAACAGTTGACACAAACCTTACTACTTTCCGGGGTGAATACGAACTGGTGCGTTTAGATGACTTTGAGCCGTTTGGAAGAGGATTCGGAGCAGATATCAGCCTGGGTGAATCTGTAAAAACCTGGATACTTAAACCAGGTACCTATAAAATTCTGGGTAGAGGAGAGAGTTACAATACTCTGAAAAATTTCGTCACAGTAAGACTTCTCCCTGGTGAACTGGTAAAGTTTCTTCTGATACAACGACCCGACAACATGGCGATAATCAGCGGTGGTACAGTTGATATCACACCCGGGACCCAAATCACCTCACACTGGAAATACGGAGGTAATATCGGTGGAATGCTTCAGTTCAATGGGGAGATCGACCGCAATGAAGCGCATCAGGAGGCCATATCAACTATCTTCAGTCTCTCAACCAGTGTGTGGCTTCTTTACAATAACCAACCCCATGAATGGGAAACGATGGTGCGAATCGATGAGGGTCTGAGCCTATCGGAACTTGACCTCACCAGCGGTGTTGATGATTTCAGGATCAATTCTCTCTATATCTGGCGTTTTTTAAGTTGGTTTGGCCCCTTTGGACGTGCTGAGGTAAGAACCAACCTGCTTCCCAGGAGAATCAGACTTGAAGATTACAAGAAAAGCGAATTCTGCATTCTTGAGAATGACTCTACGATAACTGAGGAAAGCTTTGACACATCAAAACAGGTCTTCCAGATCACACCGTCATTTTCTCCCTTAACTCTGGATATCAGTGGAGGAGCCAATTTCGATGCAGTAAACACAAACTATTTCGAACTGAAAGTCAGACTGGGAGTTGGAAGTTCCTTCTCCAGTTTTCCCCGGAGATATCAAAGTATCGAGCCAGACGCTTATTCCAATTCACCCTATTATTTACGCATGCAGAACAGCATAGTGCTCCAGTCCCAGGATAAAACAAGCATTTTTGAATTTGGACCCCAAGGCTCCATCAGTGGAAATATCAATATCGGGAGACTGGGAACTGCCGGTGCGGAATTGAAGGTTTTTGCTCCAGTTGCTCCGGAAATGCGTATTACAAAACCGGATTTCGACCTTTCGGCAACTATAAGCTGGCGTATCGCTCGTCCTGTCACTCTCGATTATGATTATGATTATATACTGAAGCAGCCCGAAGATGTTGATGCGCGTGTAAAAAAGAGCACTCACCGGGTGTGGCTGAGATTTGCTTACAGCAGCAGGTAGAAACTGCCTGGACAAATACAAGGGAAATTTTACTTTCCCTTAACCAGTGGATCCCCTTTGGATTCTATATCCTTTACTTCAGAGATAAATTCGCTGATATCCTTGAATTTCCGGTACACAGAAGCAAACCTTACATAAGCCACCTCATCCAGGGCATAGAGTTCGGCCATTACAAACTGTCCTATATCCTGGCTGGGGACCTCCATTTTTCCGGACTTCTCTATCAGATTCTCGATTTTATCAACTATACTCTCGATTTTTTTCATGCTCACCGGTCTCTTTTTACATGCCGCAATGATACCCTGCATGAGTTTCTGGCGGTCATAAGGCTCACGGCGCTGATCGTTTTTTATAATAGTAAGCGATACATTTTCAATGTATTCGTAGGTTGTGAACCTCTGTCCGCATCTGAGACATTCCCTGCGCCTGCGCACAGCCTGCCCCTCTTTACTTGAGCGTGAATCCACTACTTTATCTTCACCGTGACTGCAGAAAGGACATCGCATTACTTACTCCAGATCGAAAGAGTTGTATCTCTGACTACGAAACAACACTATATATAGTACAATATACTGCTAATTGCTTTCACGTGCAATAAAGAGAGATAACAGTAATCCGGCTCTGATAATCAACCGTCAAGAACCGCAGCAGGGAAACCGGAGAGTTAAAACTGCTTTGAAATAAGGATTCCTGCAGTGGAGAGGTCAGGAGATATAGCGGGTTGGATTCTAAGAGCAGCCCCGGTAATCCCCTTATAACGGGTCTTTGCCCTTATGTCGACAAATGCCACGATCCTGTTTAAAACCATCGCTCCCAGGAAAAGAGAAGATACCGTCTGGAAAACATGAGAGTTCTTTCTCATCCTGACATATTCTTCTTTGTGATAATCCGAGTCCCAATCCCAGTTAAGATCGAAGTTGGTTATCTGGTCTTCTTTCTGGCGGTTCAGTCCTGTAACCTGATTGTAGTATTCCATGTTATCAAACTGTCCCACCAGATTCCAGTAACTTTCATCATTACTGCCCCGGGTTATATGGGCATAAGTAGAAGCATAACCCCTTGAATTCACTAATAAAGTCTTTGCCTGACGGTTGCACATCACAGCACCGAAAACCGATAACACATCCAGGCAGATATATCCCAGCGCAGGTTTTGCATTGCCCAGATAGTGATGTCCCAGACCGGGAATCAGAAGTGATGCAGCCATGGCTGTTTTTGAAGACTTAATGGATTTGTCATCCTGCTGCGAGAAAACATCGATGCTGTCTACAATAATATCCTGTACAGTGACCTGCGCGGAAACTGCAGCAAATAGAAATAACGGCAAAATCAGAAAAGAATTATGTTTTCTCAAAATATTACCTGTAAAGCATAACCGGAAGCAGTACCGTTTACTGTCTGCACTGTCTGTTGTTCGATATTTATTCTCTGCCAGAAACTCTCTTTGCCAAGCAACTGGTCATTATGGGCTTTGGCGGTGATCCCCGCATCTATCGCACTCATGATATGATTCACAAGCAGCATAGTGAGAACACCTTTGGAAATCCGATAATACTTGTTGGATTCTGAGATCTTTTTACTGAACTTTTTCTGGTTTTCTGAAAAACCATACAGAGCATTACCGGAGTCTTCCTCTGCGTAAACCAGATATCCTTTATTGGGATCGCTGAGTTTCTTATATTTGTCCTCATAATCGGGGTGTATCTCAAAATCTGCATCGAATCCAGGTTCCGCATCATCCCAGCCGTGAATAAAAGGATTATCATTCTCACGAATTGTACGATAAAAATCCTCATCCTTGTTTTTAGCACTGTGTTTAAAAGTTTGCACATCAGTTCCGAGAAAGATTTGTTCCAATGTAGAATCGGAAGAAAATTTGGAGCTGAGTTTTTCATAGTAAGACTGGAAATTGCTGGTTGAATAATGTTGATCGGCAAAATCGTAAGCATCTTTTTTCTCATTTCTGCCTTTAATCCCAAAACCAGCGCCCACACCTATCACAGTGGCTTCAATTGCCCCATAAACTACTGCTTTTTTCCCATTTCTGGCATAAGCCTGGCCAAGTCCCGGGAGCAGTAAAGAGAGCATGATCGCCACTTTTGGAGATCTGTACTCTTTAAGGTTTCTGGCAAAATTGATCGGTTCCATCTTCTCGATTTTAGAAACTTCCGGAGCAGGCTGAGGTTTCAGATCCAATTCAGGAGCGCTCTTTACAGGTCTTTCAGCAACTTTCTGATCCTGCTCAGACGTTGGCTGTTCAGTCTCGACCAGAGATGAGTCGGTACTTTGATCTGGTAATTCTGCAACTCTCTCCTTGGATTCAAGTTGTTCAATCTTTTTTTCTTCCCTTAGCGGTCCAAGAAGATCCTCTTCTCCGCCATCAAGAATAAGTTCCTCTTCACTTTCAATTATCTCGGGAACTTTATTGCTTCCGGATGATGTCTCCACAGTCGGATCACTGCTATTTTGGACAGTGGATTCAACAGCCGGTTTCCCGGATGAGTCATCTGCAATCGCCTCTGAAGCTTTTTGCACGGTGTCGGGCTGATTCTGAGCACTTGCAGCAAACCAGAGCACTGAAATCAGACAAAGAACTGAATACCTCATATTACTCCCGTAAGAATGGAGACCTTTACAATCCTAATACATCTTTCATTGAATAGTTTCCGGGTTTCTGGTTTGCAAGCCATTTGGCTGCAACCACTGCCCCTCTGGCAAAAATAGTACGGCTGTGAGCCATGTGTCTCAGTTCAATCCGTTCACCTGGTCCTGCAAACAATACTGTATGATCACCCACTATATCACCGCCACGCACTGCATGCATTCCGATTTCCCGGGGAGAACGAACAGACTGAGAAATTCCGGACCTTCCATTTTTTACAGCCTCATCGTAGGACACTTCCAGAGATTCCGCGATTATTTCTCCAAGGCGCTTAGCGGTTCCACTTGGAGAATCTTTTTTGAATCTGTGATGAGCCTCGATGATCTCGATATCAAAAAGGTCCTTTAATCGTGAAGATACCATTTGGGTAAGGGAGAAAAGCAAATTTACTCCCACGCTCATGTTTGGAGATATCAGCACAGGTACACTCCCGGAGGCTTCATTTCCGAGGGCCTTAACCTCCTCATCCAGACCGGTTGTTCCAATCACCAGCCCAGCCTTTATTTCAGAAGCTTTGCTTAACAATGAGCGGGTAGACTCAATGGTGGAAAAATCTATGATTACGGCTCCTGACAGATCCTGGCAACTGAGAGAATCTGTAAGCAAAACTCCTATGGGGCCCTTGCCTATCAGTGTTCCATAATCCTGCCCCGCCTGGGGATGGCCTGCGTATTCGATGCATGCTTTCAGTTTAAGCGCATTATCTGAAAGCACAATGTTTGCTATTTCGGCTCCCATTCTGCCCATTGCACCATTAATGATAATGTCAAGAGCCACAATTACTCCTTGATACTGAAGTTGTACTTACGAAGTACGGAGATAAGTTCCTGTTTATTGCGTTCACTGATAGCGACAAGCGGCAGACGCAAAGATCCAGCATTCATTCCTATAAGATTCATCGCTGCTTTTACCGGAGCAGGGTTAGTTTCAATAAACATAGCCTGATTAAGTGGCAGCAGTTCCTCATGAACCTTCAGTGCTGACTCTATATTTCCTTTGAAAAACTCATCTAACATGGCACACATCCTCTCCGGGACTATATTAGCCACAACAGAGATAACTCCTTTACCCCCTACAGCAAGAATGGGCAGAGTCAGTGCATCATCACCCGAAAGGATAGTCAGCCGATCGCCACAGCGACGATGAATTTCGGAGATCTGAGTAACATTACCACTCGCTTCCTTTACACAGGCGATATTCTGGAAAGCACAGAGCCTCTGCAGTGTCTCAGGCAACAGATTAATTCCAGTCCTCCCCGGAACGTTGTAAACCACTATGGGGATATCAACACTGGAAGCTATAGACTTGTAGTGTTGAAACAAACCTTCCTGAGTGGGTTTGTTGTAATAGGGAGTAATGCACAGGAGCGCATCAGCACCTTTATCCTGGGCGTGTTTGGCGGCGGAAATTGATTCCCGGGTATTATTTGAACCGGCGCCGGCTATAATCTGCACTCTTCCCGCAGCCTGATCGATGGTAATATCCACCACTCTGTTGTGCTCCTCCCAGGAAAGAGTAGCTGACTCTCCTGTTGTTCCGCAGGGGACAACACCTGAGACTCCTTTACTGATAAGAAATTCGATATTATCACGTAAAGCTTTCTCGTTTATCGAGCCATCATCACTGAAAGGAGTGACAATCGCTACATAGCATCCTTTGAAATGCATCTCTTTTCCTTTCAAAAAGTAAAAATGCCGGGTCTTTTAGAAAGGCCCGGCATACATCTGGACATTAATATACCGGGCTTTATTTCTCTTCCTTAACAACCCATACCTTGAGTTTTGCAGATACATCCCGGTAAAGGTTGATTTTAATATTGTAGACCCCAAGTTGCTTGATCGGCTCTTCCAGGTCCACATCCCGTTTTTCAATATTAAAACCTTCCTTTTTAAGGAAATCGGCGATTTCCTGAGCGGAAACCGAACCAAAGATCTTCTCTTCCTCTCCGACTTTCACCGGAATAGTGCAAGGGATCTGTTCAATTTTCTTTGACAGTTCACGTGCTTCGGCGATTTTCTTCTCTTCTTTACGCTCAGCCGCCTTTTTTGCCTCAGCGACTTTCTTTTTATTTCCCTCAGTAGCAGGAACCGCTATTCCCTGAGGAATGAGAAAATTCCGAGCATAACCGTCTTTGACCGGAATCACATCCATGGCCTTTCCCAGCCCGTCATAGTCTTTTTTCAGAACTACTTCCATAATTAGATCGCTCCTCTCATTTTCAGCTCTGTTTATTTAATATTTTCCGCTACAAAGGGCAGAAGAGCCAGGTGGCGGGCGCGCTTGATAGCGATTGCCAGCTTTCTCTGGTTCTTTGAACTTACACCTGAGAGGCGGCGCGGAACAATTTTACCACGTTCTGTAATATACCTGTAAATGATGCGGATGTCCTTGTAGTCAGGCTCAACCTTATTCTGCTCAAACCAGCAGACCTTTTTAGCCCTTCTTCTTGGACCCTGACTATAATCATACCGTTCTCTGTCACTTTTTCTCTGAAGCATTTTCTCTCTCCTCAATCATTCAATTTCATCATCAGTTTGAATTGGCTGTTCATTTTCGGGAGTTTTTTCCCTACGTGCTGCTGCTGCCGCCCTCGCCGCCTCGTTCTTGAGATTGCGCTGAACAGTCAGGTGGCGAAGGATACGCTCATTAAGTTTAATATACTTGTCGAGGGCAGTGACAGTATCCCCTTCCCCTTCATACAGGAAAAGACAATAATATCCTGTCTTTTTCTTTTTGATGGTATAAGCAAGCTGACGCTTTCCCCATACATCGGCTTTTTCAAAGTTTGCTGTCTGCTTGATGAGATCTTCAACCTGCTGTTGCTCTTTCTGAAGCACATCATCAGGAAGAGTCCCATCAAAAACTATCATTGTTTCATAGGGCCGCTTCAAAATAAACCTCCTGTGGTCTATGGCTCCGGCTGAAGCCGGAGCAGGATTATTTGTTGTATTTATTCATCACCACATCGACCCCCTCTGTAAGAAAACAGATCGATGCAGCGACAGCTTTGGAAATCACGTCTTTTAAAACTTTTTCTTCCTGAGCAGAAAATTCCCCCAGGACAAATTCCTTCAGATCCCGATCTTTGGGCGGAGGGCCTATCCCTATGCGCAGCCTCGGGAAATCCGGACCAATGTATTCAATAATAGATTTGAGTCCATTGTGGCCGCCATGAGATCCCCCTCTTCGAGCCCTCATTGCCCCCAGCGGAAGATTTATATCATCGACTATCACCATCACAGCATCAAACGGTACTTTCGTTTTTCTCAGGATGGCCTCAACAGCCACCCCGGATCGGTTCATGAAAGTCTGAGGCTTGACAACTAAAACCCTTTTACCGGAATCCATGACTCCGGAAACGATTTCAGAATCGGCAATAAAACCGGGGATGGAAGACTTGAGATTCTGAGAAAGAGCATCGGCAACCCTGAAGCCAATGTTGTGTCGCGTTTTCGCATACTCCCCAGGATTGCCCAACCCGATATAAACAGCATCAATTGATTCGGGCAGAACGGATCTGTGAAAGAGTTTTCTTAAAAAAGAAAACAATCCCATCAGTTCGGCACTATTTCTTTTCCGCCTCGGATGCAGAAGATGCAGCGGCAGGTGCAGCAGCTCCTGCTTCAGCAGCTTCTTCAGATTTGGCTGCATCTTCCTCACGAGTAGCATGAGTAACCACAGCCAGAACTTCTTCAGGCGCTTCTTTTATTGTTATATTGGGAACAACTACATCCCTGACATGAATCGAATCTCCAATATCCAGCGCTGATACATCGATAGTGATATTTTCCGGGATATCTGAAGGCATACACTCGATTGTAACCTTCTTTACCGGGACGCCAAGAACTCCGTTGTTTTCCTTCACACCGACCGAAATACCTACAGTCACCACTGGGACCTCGATTGTAACCTTTTCATTCATGGCTACTTTCTGAAAGTCAATATGGAAGAATATATTATCTTTCAGAACATGTCGCTGTACTTCACGGATAACCGCAATTGAATCATCCCCATTACTTCCAATTCCAAGATCGATCAGATGGGTCAGTTTTTTTGTGCGTACAATTGTGGCAAACTCTTTTCCATCGACTTCAATATTGACCGGTTCATGGTTACGGCCATAATAGATCGCCGGTACCCATCCCTGCATGCGTGCTTTGCGGGTGTAGGATTTTCCCGATCCGCTGCGCGGCCGCGTTTTCAGTTTAATGATGTCCAAAATACCTCCTGGAATAAGATTACCTAAGCTATAGTCATAATAGCTGGGGCGGAAGGATTCGAACCCTCGAATGCGAGGACCAAAACCTCGTGACTTACCGCTTGTCGACGCCCCAGTGAAAAATAGGCAATCTTTTAATATAATATCAGGAGCGTTTCAAAACAAAACCTTGATTCGCATGATTGAAGGATTGCCATCACTTTTAGTGAGAAAATGTTTTTTTGCCACATTATAACCTTGATAAAAAAAGGGAACGATTGCAATATTCGATTCCATTGGTAATGCCGACCCCGACAGATTAAGAGGGTTGGAATGTAAACACCTGGAACACGGATATCACTGTTGCTCTGAAGAGGGGACCATATCTTTGAGTTTTTCCTCGTAGGCACCGATCACTTTTTCCTCGATCATTGAGCGTGTTTCTACATTGAGGGGATGAACTATATCCTGGAATCTTCCGTTTTTCAACTTGCGGCTGGGCATTGCTACAAAAAGGCCCTGGGAACCTGAAATGATCTTCAAACCTTTGATCAGAAAGCAATCATCAAAAACGATGTTGGCGGAGGCTTTCAAACGCATTTCATTTTCAATGATCGTTACCTTTACTTCTGTGATATTCACAGTTTACCTCCATTCGTCCTGGCATCTTTAATAACGAATGCCCGATTGGGGTGGCATTATTTCAGATATGAAGCTATATATTTAAATATAACAAGGAGAACTGCATCTGCCAAGCAGAAAATCTATTCTTTCAAACATTTATTTCTAGCAAATCAAGGATAAAAGACATTTCGGGAGAGTAAAATAGCTCCAGAAGTCTCAAATACTTGCTGTTAAGAGGTGCGAAACAATTATTTTATTCTTTTTTCCCATAAAGACCAGACAGAGAGAATGATCATGGTTCCTCCGAAAAAAGACATGCTCTCCTTACTGGAGTTTTCTCCCGAAGAGATTGCGGAAATACTGAGCAGTGCCTCCGACCTCAAGAGAGATCGTTTGAAGACCGATCCCAAGGCATTCAAGGATCGCACGGGAGTAATGATTTTTGAGAAGCCCTCATTGAGGACCCGTATCACTTTTGAAACGGCAATAAACGAGCTTGGGGGTCATCCTATAAACCTGTCAGGCGAGACAGTGGGTATGGGGAAGCGGGAGAGTGTTGAAGATGTGGCAAGAAATCTGGAGCGATGGGTACATCTGATAATCGCTCGCACTTTCAGCCATCACACTGTCGTACAGCTTGCAGAATCAAGCAAAATTCCTGTTATAAATGCATTGACTGACAAGTATCACCCTTGTCAGGCTCTGGCCTTTGCTTTAACACTGAAGGAAAAAATCGATGATCTCCGAAACGTAAAAGTAGTGTTTATCGGAGACAGCAACAATGTCTGCAATTCTTTAATGGTTCTCAGCGCCAAAATGGGGTATAATTTTACGGTTGTATGTCCCCGGGATTATGCACCTAAGAAGGATGTGCTGGAAAAGAGCCTGGAGGCAGCAAAGAAGAGCGGCTCGCGTATGGAAGTGACACATGATATTTATGGTGCAGTAAAGGATGCAACAGCGCTTTATACGGATGTGTGGACCAGCATGGGCCAGGAAAGCGAGTCTGAGAAGCGCAAGCATGATTTTGCCGCTTACCAGATAAACAGTGAGGTCATCTCCCGGGCACCATCCGGTGTTTTAGTTTCGCACTGCCTGCCGGCTCGCCGCGGAGAGGAAATCACAAGTGGTATTCTTGATTCAGAACACTCCATTGCTTTTGATGAAGCAGAGAACAGGCTTCATGTGCAGAAAGCAGTCATCTTACACCTATTCTCCTGAATTCGGGAGGCAGATCTATGATCGAGGAAAGAATTCCTTTCGGGATCAAAGCACTTGATAAAATGATATCCGGCGGCCTGCTCAGAGGCTCGGCCAATCTTCTGGAAGGAGCTCCGGGAACAGGCAAAACGACTCTTGCCATGCAGTATATTTATAATGGAATAACCATGCACAATGAGCCGGGTCTGATTATCACTTTTGAGGAGTTCCCGCAGCAGTATTATCATGACGCAATGCAGTTCGGCTGGGATTTCAAGAAACTGGAAGAGGAAGGAAAGCTCAAGATAATTTTTTCCGATCCCCAGACCACTATTTCTGAATTTGACAAAGTTGACGGGGTATTTGTGTCACTGGTAGAGAAGATGGGTATAAAGCGGATGGCGGTTGACAGCATGACCCATTTTGAATCTATAGTGTCAGATCCTTATGAACTGCGCGAAATCGAAACCCGCCTGATAAACTCTATCAAGAGAGAGGGAGTCACAAGTATCCTGTTGAAGGAAAACGACAGCCTTCTGGGTCAGATGTCACAGACCACAAGCAAGATTCCCTTCATAGTTGACACTTACATCGTCTTGAGATATGTTGAGATCGACAGCGCAATCGAAAAAGCGCTCTGTATCCTTAAAATGCGGGGAAGTGATCATCATAAAGATATCCGGTGTTTCAGGATCACTTCCAAAGGTATCGAAGTAGAATCCAAGTTCAGCGGTCGGGAGGGAATCATGAGTGGAATCACCCACTCCACTCCCCAAGATGCTTTTGTTAATGCATTCGGGAAGCGTTAATGGTTTCGTTTTCATCCATGAGTCTTGAGGCCCTGCTTTTAAGCGGATATATCCTGCTCAGCAGCCTGTTAAATCTTATTGCGCTGCTGATTTCGGCTTTTTACCATAAAAAGTTCAACCAGTCTTCTCCCAAAACCGGATTTATTATAGCAATATCTCTTGCGATTGTTTTTGTAGTGGTTTTTTACTCAAGCAGAAGTGAAAGCATCTTTTTCCAGGTTGCCTCAGTTTTTACTCTTCTGGGCAGCGGCATAGCATCATCACTCAGCATACTCAGCCTTTTCTTTATAATGAGGAAAATAAGTAAATAGCATGATTATCAATCAGCAGAGCCTGTTTTTTTTTGATATATCCACGATCATTCTAATGACAGTGCTGGCTTATCTGAGCAAGCGGCTTGGAGAAGCCCTGAAAATTGGTCCCTACTACAAAGTCCTTTATGGCACGGGACTGCTGATCATACTTGCCATCTGTATTGACATGATCAATGACGCCCTCAGCCTTGGTCTATCATTTACAACAATCTCTGTACTGCTTCGCTTTGCGGCAGGTGCTATGGCTTTTTTCGTCTCTTTGAAATATTGGAAGTGGTTATTCTCGGAGTTTTTCAGGAATTGAGGTACGGTGTTCTATGGCCAAAAAAATACTGGTAATTGAAGATGACAAAGACATCGCTGATTTGGTAAAATTAGTGCTGGAAACGACCGAGGATTTTAAGGTGGAAACAGTTCTTGATCCGCTCCTTGCTTATCAGACTGCAAAATCTTACAATCCAGATGCTATTTTACTGGATCTTTCAATGCCTAAAATGGACGGGTGGGCCGTATTCAAGGTTATACGAAGTGATTCATCTTTTTCCGGGGTTCCAATTGCAATACTTACCGCAAAATCCCAGCAATTTGATGAAATGGTAGGACTTCATATCATGAATGCCGATGCCTATATTACTAAACCTTTTGGAAAGCAAGAACTGATCGACAAGACTTATGAACTCTTCAATAAAGGAAAAAAATAACCGAATACTGGTAGTTGATGATGAGGTAGATGTTCTGGATTTTCTGAAAATCTATCTGGAGTCACTTGGCTGGGAGGTTACCACAGTCTCCACTACCGATGATGCATTCAAGGAACTTGACAAACAGGCATATTTCCTGGTACTCACCGATATTGCCATGCCTGAAATGGATGGATACGAGTTTATCAGCAAGATCAAAGATAAACAGATTCCCTCAGAAATGGCTCTGATGACTGGTTTTGGCTACAACCCTAAACACACTCTGGTAAAGATTTACAAGACAATCCGCTATCCCTGTCTGTTCAAACCATTTAACCGTGCCAAAGTGGCGGAAGCAGTGCAGAACGCCTGGAACAGTTATCACGAAGATCTTTAGAAAACTTTTTACAGCAGATCAGGTGTCAAGCTCTCAGTAAACCAATTAAACCACCTCCTGCCTATTACAGCGTATTGATCGATGCAAAACAGGAACATAGTCATTAAAGGTGCCCGTGAGCACAATCTTAAAAATATCGATGTAACGATACCCCGAAACTCCCTGACAGTGATCACAGGGCTTTCAGGTTCTGGCAAATCATCACTGGCTTTCGACACTCTTTACTCCGAAGGACAGCGCCGGTTTGTCGAATCGCTCTCCGCATACGCCCGTCAATTTCTGGGGCTGATGGAGAAGCCGGATGTTGACTCTATCGATGGACTCTCACCCGCTATTTCCATTGAACAGAAAACAACGGGTCGCAATCCGCGCTCTACAGTAGGAACAATAACCGAGATTCATGATTACCTTAGACTGTTATTCGCGAGAATCGGAATCCCGACCTGTTATAAGTGCGGAAAAACCATCTCCCGTCAGACTGTGCAGGAGATCACCGACCGGGTAATGGAACTTCCGGAGGGCACAAAATTTCAGATTCTCGCCCCGGCAGTATCAGGACGCAAGGGAGAGTACAGGGAGCTTTTTGAGAAATTGCAGAAGGACGGCTTTCTGCGGGTTATCGTAGACGGGATAACCTACACTCTTGACGAGCAGATTCCACTTGACAAGAACAAAAAGCATTCCATAGATGTAGTGGTTGACAGGCTCATAAGCAGTCCAAAGATACAATCCCGTCTTACAGATTCTCTTGAGACAGCACTGAAGCTGAGTACAAATGGAACTGTAAAGATATCCCGTGCAGGAAATGAGGATCTGGTTTTCTCAGAACAGTTAACCTGCCCTGACTGCGGGGTGAGTTACGAAGAGATAACCCCCAGGATGTTTTCATTCAATAATCCTTTCGGAGCCTGCGAGAGCTGCAGCGGGCTGGGTTACCTTCTGGAAATAGATCCCGATCTCTGTGTCCCTGATCAATCTTTGAGCATCAGACAGGGTGCTATAGTCCCCTGGAACGGGGCATCGACACAGGGCTGCTGGAATAATCAGATACTCACTTCTGTCTGCAATCATTTCAGAATCCCACTTGATAAACCATTCTCATCTGTTGCCGAGAAACACCGCAAGATTCTTTTTTACGGCTCCGGAGATGAAAAGATCACGATGCAGTGGGAGGCAGCCAGCAGAGAAGGCAAGGGACAGTTCAAGAGGACATTTGAGGGAGTAATTCCCAATCTTCTGCGTCGTTACAAAGAAACCACATCCGAAGATATACGTCAATGGATAGAGAGTTTCATGACACAGCGCCAATGTCCCACCTGTAAAGGTTCACGGCTAAGAAAAGAGAGTCTCTCAATACTGGTGGGCGGAAGGAATATCGCCGAAATTTCTTCGGTATCAATTCATGATTGCGCATCATTCTTCGATTCCCTGAAGTTGAAGGGAAAGGAAGAAAAAATTGCATTCCAGATCCTTAAGGAGATCAGGCAGAGAATTGATTTTTTGCGGAATGTTGGGCTTTCCTACCTTACGTTAAGCCGCGGAGCATCGACACTCTCCGGCGGAGAGGCGCAGCGGATCAGACTTGCAACCCAGATCGGCTCACGTCTGACCGGAGTGATTTACATTCTCGATGAGCCAAGCATAGGGCTTCACCCCCGTGATAACTCAAAACTGCTCGATACTCTGGTTGCACTCCGTGATCTTGGCAATACAGTAGTGGTGATTGAGCACGACAAGGAGACCATGCTTTCTGCCGATCACCTGATCGATATCGGCCCGGGTGCCGGAGTACACGGCGGAAAAATCGTCTCACAGGGTACACCTTCCCAGGTATGTGCTGATCGCTCATCCCTGACCGGAGCATACCTCTCAGGCAGGCGGGAGATTCCGCTCCCGGCAACAAGGAGGAAAGGAAACGGCTCTTTTCTCACACTGAAAGGGGCTTCCGGAAACAATCTGAAGAACATCGATGTCACATTTCCTCTGGGAATGCTGGTTTGTGTAACAGGGGTATCGGGATCCGGGAAGAGTTCACTTGTCAACCAGACACTCTACCCTGCGCTTGCTAAAATTATCTATCGCTCCAAAACACATCCGCTTCCTTTTCAAAAGATTACCGGGCTGGAGCATATCGATAAAGTAATTGATATCAACCAGTCCCCTATCGGCCGCACTCCACGTTCCAATCCTGCGACCTATACCAAGATAATGGATCAGATCAGAAACCTTTTCGCATCATTGCCGGAAAGTAAGATAAGAGGCTACACACCTTCCAGGTTCAGCTTCAATGTAAAGGGCGGACGGTGTGAATCGTGCGAAGGTGACGGAGTGCTTAAGATCGAGATGCATTTTTTACCGGACGTATATGTGCAATGTGAATCGTGCAAAGGCAGAAGATATAACCGGGAGACACTGGAAGTACTTTACAAGAACAAAAGTATTGCTGATGTTCTAAACATGACAGTTGATGAAGCGTTATTATTCTTCGACAAAATAAGTGCCATTAAATCCAGACTTTCTGTTCTCTCTCAGGTTGGTCTCGGGTACATTCACCTGGGACAGCCGGCAAACACTCTCTCAGGCGGTGAAGCGCAGCGGATCAAACTCGCATCGGAACTTTCCAGAAGAGCAACCGGCAGGACTCTATACATACTCGATGAGCCAACAACAGGGCTTCATTTCGAAGATATCCTGATGTTTATGAATGTGATCAAGGAGCTTGTGGACAAAGGAAACTCGGTGATAATCATCGAACACAACCTTGATGTGATAAAATGTGCCGATTATGTGATCGATCTTGGACCGGAAGGCGGAGACGGAGGAGGGAAAATTGTGGCAAGCGGAACTCCGGAACAGATTTCTGCCAATCCCCGCTCGATAACCGGAAAATATCTGAAATCAGCGATAGCCGGCAGGTAAGGAAGCAGAAACGAGACTTCTTTTTCCGATCCCAATTGGAATTATTCAAATAGCAGCCACGAAAAGCACTTCATAAACCGGTAAAAAACTATTTTGTAGTATACTTCACTGACCCGGAAAAGCTTTGATTTGCCGGCATTGCGGGTTATCGCCTGAAAAGGCACAACATGTTTCAAAATTAAAGGAGACATTGAAAATGGGTGGAAAGAACATTGTGCTTTTTGGCCCGCCGGGAGCGGGGAAAGGCACTCAAGCAGCAAAGCTCCGTGACCTTCTCTCTATTCCTCATGTATCAACCGGGGATATGTTTCGCTACCACATTAAGAATTCAACAGAACTGGGTCTCACAGCCAAAGCGTACTCAGACAAGGGTCAGTTGGTTCCGGATGAGATTACCATAGCCATGGTAAAAGAACGCCTTTCCAGACCGGATATGAAGACAGGCTTTCTTCTGGATGGATTTCCCAGAAGCGTTCCCCAGGCATCTGCACTGGATGAAACACTTGCTGAGCTCAATCTGAATCTTGACCATGTTATAAACATATCTGTTTCAGATGAACAGATAAGAGACCGTCTTTCAAAACGGGCATCAATCGAAGGCCGGGCAGATGACGCAGACCCGAAAGTAATCCAGAACAGGATAAATACCTATAAGAGCCAGAGTGAACCATGTCTCGCCTATTACCGTCCCAGAGGAATTGTAAGGGACATTGACGGGATAGGAACTATCGAGGAAGTGTTCGAAAGAATAAAAAAGGTATTTGACTGATTTTTTAAATTGATAAAAATGCCCTGCTCCATCGACCCGCAAAGGAACCGGGCATTTTTTTTACAGAAGATTGCTGGCCAGTTCCGCCAGTTCCGAACGTTCTCCACTCTCAAGATTGATGTGGGCATAAAGTTTCTGACCCTGCATCCTCTCAATCAGATAGCTCAATCCATTTGAAAGACTGTCAAGGTAGGGATGATCTATCTGTAAAATATCTCCTGTAAACACCATTTTTGTCCCCTCCCCTGCCCTGGTGATAATAGTCTTTACTTCATGAGGGGTAAGATTCTGTGCCTCATCTACAATGAAGAATATCTTTACAAGGCTTCTCCCGCGGATATACGACAATGCCTCAATGACAAGCTTCTGTTCATCCAGCAATTCCTTTATTTTGGTATGTTTCGGATCAGATTCCTGAAACTGGTTCTGAATTACCCCAAGGTTATCGTAAAGCGGCTGCATGTAGGGATTAAGTTTAGCCTGAATATCTCCGGGCAGAAATCCGATGTCCTGATTGCTGAGAGGTACAATTGGACGAGCCATGAAGATCTGACGATAACTCCGGCGCTTTTCCAGTGCAGCAGCGAGTGCAAGAAGAGTTTTTCCGGTTCCTGCTTTTCCGGAAATTGTAACCAGTTTGATCTGCTCATTCATCAAGGCATCGAGGGCAAAAATCTGCTCTGCGTTGCGGGGAGTGATTCCGTAAGCAGTGGTTTTGTCCACCTTGCGGATCCTGTTGCATGATGCATCGAAAGTGCCCAATGCCGATTGTTTTCCATTACGCATGATCAGAAATTCATTAGGTGAGAGCTTTCCCCAGTTATCAAGCTCAGATGCATCCACTTCCAGTTGCGGGTTATACATTTTCTGAATGTTCTCTTCAGAAACACCCTCCAGGATTCTATGCCCTTTGTAAAGTGCCGAGATATCCTTTACATGATCTGTCGTATAATCCTCAGCCATCAGCCCGACAGATTTGGCCTTCATTCTTAGATTTACATCTTTGGTAACCAGAATTACCTGACGGGAGCGCTGTTGTCCGGCAAGAATATAAGCAGTGTTAAGTATGCGATGATCGGGGTAACCGGGGTTAAAATTTACAGAGAGGTCTTTGTGAAATTCGCGATCAAGCTTTATTGATATTTTCCCCTTTCCCGGACCAATAGGCAGACCACCGTTAAAGATGCGATCCTCACTGAGACTGTCAAGTGCACGCAGGGTTTCACGCGCATGGAAATTAAGAGTACCATTTCCTTTTTTGAATTTTTCGAGTTCCTCCAGCACAGTAATCGGAATCACAATGTCGTGTTCGTCAAACTGATAAATACATGAACTGTCATGAAGCATTACATTGGTGTCGAGTACAAAGAGTTTTTTTCTGGGGGCCATTATAAGAGACACTCTCCTTTTCCGGAAGTAAGATTCTTTTTTTTTTATTTTCTCATAACATTCCCCCAGGCGCAAGAAGGATTTTCTTCAGTGACTTATTATTTTTTTCGCATTTCATTGAATCTGCCGGCTACATATTCCGTATAAAACCCTTTTGACCATCCCAGTTCAGGATGATTAACAAAGGACAGTACTGCTCCTGCCATTTTCCACTCCGCTACAACCCCCAGCGAAATCAACACAGGATTACTCCCCACAGCCGCATGTACTCCCAGCCATCTGAAAAGCCGATACTCTTCACCTATTAAAAACCTTACAGGTTTTCTCTTTGAAGGAGTCACTTCAATCAATACACCCTGCGCACCGAATCTGTTTCCTGCGGTATGCATACTTCCTTTTATCAGTAAAGGCGGATCGGATCCGTTCCGGCTTTCCTTTACAACCACATGTTCGACTCCCAGAAACAAAGAGGCATACCTGAAAGGCAGCCATACAGACGCACCCAATTCACCGATAGTCTTTACTTCCCCCTTTTTCCCCCTCAACCCGATACGATGCCCTGCCATCTCCAGACTCACTCCACCCAACCCTGCCGACAAGTATCCATCCTGACTGAAGTACATCCGAAAAGCATCGAACTGGGAAAAAGCTCCTTTGCATTTAAATACCGGCCCGGCGTATGAGACCCCCAGAGCAGCCCTGTAGATTCCCCTGTCCCTGATATTATCCATCATGTCATAGTAAGAAACCGCTCCTGCTGCCAGGACAAAGCCGGTATTACGCCTGATAACCGCAGCCGGAACCCAGGGCTGTCTTCCTCCAATCCCGTCATCACTGATAATAGTATTCAGGTTTCCCATAGAGTACCCGACAGGAAAAGGATCTGAGGGGCCCATGGCCCCTGCACAAACGAAAAGCAGAAGTATTATCCCGACTACCGCCATAACAATCCTTTTTTTCTCAGCAGAACAGTTTGTCCGGATGTCTTGATACGGGCAATAACAAAGAATGGTCCTGTGACCACCTCTCTTCCATCATCTCCTCTCCCATCCCAGAGATACTTCTCCCTTACCGGCCCGGTGAACTCACGAATTTTCCTCCCATCAAAACTGTATATTGACAAAGTAAATGTTTTCGATGATGGCACATTCATCGTTATCTCGAGCAGATCATTCTTCATATCACCATCGGGAGTAAAGGGGATCGGCCCAATTTCCATCGAGGGCCTTGTGGTGTTACGCCAGAACAGAGCTTTATTGGGCATACCCGGAGAAGACTGTCCGGAAACACTCCAGGATTCCTGTGAGCAACCATCAAGCTCAGGAGCTGCCCTTTCAAGCGACCGGTTTTCCCACTTTGTAAACCACCCACTTTCATAACAGATCATATCCCCCTGAAGTCCCGAACCACTCCGCAGAAAGAGAGTATCGCTGAAGTTACCAAGGGTATGCCAGACCGGCGGTTGGAAAACATTATTCAATCCTGGATAACGAGTACAGAGCGTTTTTTTGTCTTTTGTTACCACAATGAAATTACCGGGTCCCAAAAACATATCATTTGGGCTCAGAAGAGCAGTGCTTTCGTTGTTCCCGTAAACCCATCCGGAAAGATTCACTGTCATCGATGAGAGATTCACCAGTTCAAACCACTCCGGTTCATCATCACTGGCCCTTGGAAAGATCTCATTTATTTTTACAGATGATACCGGTGCGAAGACTTTCGACAGATCAATTGGCCACTTAATGCCACAGAATGTGAATGTCAAATCGAAATTACCAGGTACAAACTGGCACTGGATGTCAATAGGTCCTTTTCCCGGTTTGATATTTCCGCTGTCAACGATCTTTTTTTTTCCCGAAGAATCCGCCTCCAGAACCCATGTCTGTGTCTCCAGGGATCCTCCCGGTTTTAAGCATTTGATTTCACATATTACTGCACCACCGGAAGGATCGGGATCTTTAAATCTCCAATCCACAATCCATCCGGACTTCATCATTTCAAAGCTGCCCGGAGAGATTTCAGTCCTGCAGTAATCATGCATAATTGTGTCAAAAAGAAATGAAATCGGAACAATAGAGATTCCCTCTTTGTTAGAAGGGGATGAAAAGGAGATTCTGCCATCATCAGGATATGAATCAGATACATAACAGATTACTGAATTTATGGTATTTCTGGTTCCCTTGTAAATCATCACTCCTTCACTTGCGGAAAGTCCGTTTCCTCCCAGTTCCGCGTCACCACACATAAGGAGCAGAGCCGAATCCGAAACAGGAAGTCTGCAGGAGGGATCATGTGCGATAGCATCCGAATAATCCTGGTCCAGAATAAGTGCACTCTGAGATGGCAGGAGAAACCGGGAGGAGATTGTCTGATGAAGATGCTGAGGCAGAGGTTTATCCCAGGGGACAATCGAGTCTGCTTCGCTCCCATCGGTCAGAAACAGACTGTCGATGAAAAAGGTGTCATCACCATAATTGAAGATTTCGATAAATTCGTGACTTTTCCCTGCACCCAGGGCAGTTTCCGGTCCCTGAGGATCTCTGAAAATTTCAGAGATGATTATTTCGGCTGCAGAGGCAGAGATTATCAGGAGAAGGAAAATTCCTGGAATCTTCATAATAAGCCCGTCCTGAAGCAGATCAGGTTGTTTTTAGACCAACGGATTTAAGCCAAAAAAAGAGGGAAAAACATTTAATTGTTGTGAGAACATTTTTATTTAAGAGCTTTAAGATATGAAGATAATATAATCGCCGGAAAGAGTGAGATGTATTTTTAGTTCCTTGTTGTTAAGTGAAAGGGTAGATCATTTATTCAATCAAGATGTGAATTCAATGGATCAAGCATCTTAATTTTACCTCGTAGATGAAATATTGAAACAGGAGTTGCAGGTTTCATCATTTCACCCCTGAGGTGATACAGTGACATAGACCTTGAAGCAATAATTCTTCTCAGGGGTAATTTTTCCTATGTGCAGTGTTCACCCCAGAGATGACTTTTTAACTATGTCAATAAGGGTCACCATAAAAACTTCCTTACCTGCGAGGTGACATGAGTGACATATGGCCTCAGAGGCAATAATTCACCTCAGAGGTGAGTCACCCCCAAAGTTGAATCTACGACTCAAACTTGCCCCGATTTTTGCTACTCTCTTTTTACCCTGAATAACCCCTTGTGAAGCAACCTATATAGTAAAGGAGGACTCATGGCGACTAAACCAAGAATGATAGTCCCGAACGCCTTCTACCAAATCAGATCTGCCTGCATCCCTGAACTCAAAGCCTTCTCCAGTGAGAAAATGAAAAGTTTCTTACTCAAGCAGATCTCAATCTCCAAGGAAAAGTACTCCTTCAAGTGCTTCTCCTGGTCTATCATGGATGACCACTATCACCTGGTGGTTCAATCCAGCGAAGAAACCATCTCCAAATTCATGCAGCGGGTTAACTTTATATTCGCCAAACATTTCAATAGAACCAATAAGCGCAAGGGAACAGTATTCGCCACCAGGTTTTCCTCTGTGATAGTCCAGGCAGATAAGGAGCAGATCGAGAAAACAATCCGTTACATCCATTTTAACCCGGCAAGGTGTAAAGATTGCATGGTTGAAGGGATGGATCAGCACAGATGGAGCGGACATCATGCTCTGGTGAATGGTGTCGAGGATGGTATTCTCGATAGAGAAGATACAATAGGTCTCTTTGGAACTCTGGAGAATTACCGCAGCTTTATACAATCAGGAGACCCTTATTGCAGAAATGATGAGGTGATAGAGAAAATCAGAAAAGCAAACAAGGGTTGTCAGAGTTTCTCAAATCCGGAATCCTGGGTGATAGGAGATGAGGAGTTTGTTGGAAGGATGATAGAGCTTAACAGTAATCGGAGGGTGAGACTGG
>JAAYIG010000043.1 GCA_012523595.1 Fibrobacter sp. | reverse complement strand
TTCCTTAATAGCAAACCAGGTTACTCTAAATCCCTTCATTTTAAGAAGACGAGAAAGTAATTTATTACTGGTCATGGGCTCCTCCTTGCAGGAATTTGTTTTTTGTTAATGACCATTAAACAAAATACCTCTGTTGGAGCCTGTGACTCTATATATAATGTCAAAGAGCTTATCTAACTACACTGTTTGGGAAATCCGGATAGACCCAAACAATTTGATCCCGGTAAACATGGTTAGAATCCTTTTAGGCTGTTTTCAGAAAGAGTACTAAAATAATTTTGTAGTATGGATTTAGTCCGAGGAAATCGGTATTGGTATCGCGATCGTCTCCCGGTAAGTTTGAATGTATTTTTGATCTCATGAATTGCAGATTTATTCCAGTCTTTGGTTTTCTCTTATCTATCCTGATAACAGCCTGTGCACAGCCGGTAATAATCAATGGAGAGATGGTCAGTTCCCTGAGAGGCAAACCGATCAGCACCCTCCGGGTGCGTGATTTGTCGGGAAAACCGGTGCTTTTCCAGGTAGATGAGGTAACCGCAGACGGGGAGTATGTGCTTACGGAAGGGGAGGAGCCCAATACCGAAAGCGGAAACGGGTTACTTGATAAACAGGATGAGATCGTTTTTTTGTGGGAAGACTGCAGTGCTGCGGAATCATTAGATTCCTCTGTTAATGATGGAGTCCTGATCAGAGTAGAAAAAAAATCCGAATCACGTTATGTTATCATCGACGCCAGTAAGGATGCTGATCTCTCAGGGAAGTCTTATTTACATTATGATCATTCACTACAGATGCTTCGCACTCCGTACTATTATGCTCAGTTCGGGAAAGATCGATTCCATTTTACCAGAGCCGGTATAAGGGACCTTCGGGGCAGCGGTTATATAGATTTAACTGCGGAACTGAAGATCGAGATAGTGCTGAAAGCACTCTGGGGGCTGATTCCGATCCGATATACAGAAGAGAACATTGTCTGCATAGTAAAGAGATACAAAACCGGCCCGCTGCGCCTTATCAGAAGGGGCGATTTTCACCTTAACTTCGGGCTTGGGATTAAGGGAAGCCGTGCAGCTGTCAACCAGATCTGCTATCCCCGGCTTGTAAATGTCCCTGTCTATATTCACGTTCCGATCCGTTTCAGGTCACTTTTCGGAGATGCGCATTTTGAGATGTCTCCGGTGATAAAGGAAAAAAAAGGCGGGTTTGCATTCAAGATCCCGCAGGCCTCCTTTTCCCAGCCTGTCAGTGGTCCTGACATAGATACAATAATAGATATAATACCCAACCACCGCTTCATGGGGGTTACTGATGGTTTGAACGGGTATGGATGGCTTCTTAAGGCTTCAATCCCCGATTCTCTTCTTTCAGGGAGTGCGTTTGTGTTCAGGAGGCCATCTTCACGTTCTCAGGTCGCAGATTGCGGGTACAGAATCAAACTCCGGGATCTTCACAAAGGGTATTATGATATTACAAACTGGGTAATGTTTCCGGAGGGCTCCTTTGACCGGGTAATAAATGATTTCCAGAGTATCCTCAAGCCGCTTCATATTTACACATCAGATGGGAGATTCTCAAATCTGCTGTCTGCTCCTGCAAAGAAACTCAAGAGAAAATAACAGCCAGTGCCTCTTTTCGTGCTCAACTGTCAGCGTGCTCGTAGCGAGTCTCGCGGGGAAATGCGGCGAGCGCAGAGGAATGAGGAAAATGGTAACAGTTGAAATAATCTGAGCATTATAGATCTGTCGGCAGGAAAGTCAAGCTTTTTGTCTTGTAAAATCATCTGCAGTCTGCAGAATTCTTGACCTGAACACTTATTAAGAGTAAGATCTTCTAAGGCATCTCTTCCGGGGTGGGTATCTGATGATGAAGAAAACAGATCCAGAAAAAAAAGTCCTTGAAGTGAAAATGGTTCAAAACCGGCCTGCTCCCGATTTCGGGAACATGTCTCTGAGTAAGCTTTGTGATCTTGTAAAGAAATGCAGATATGCCTATGAAGATATTTCAGAGATCATTGAAGGCAAGGCTTATGAAGAATGCAAGCTCAACGGAGCGGAAAAGACTCTCGATAAGATCAAGGAGTTGGCCAGGTTCTTCGAACTTATGGAGAATAAGAACGAAGAGAACTGCAGAGATTTAGCAGATGTTTACCTTTTAATCGGTCAGATCTATCAGTACAATAACTCTCCGCAGGAGAGTGTTTCATGGCTTTCCAAAGCAGTAGTAGTGGATGACAGGTATGATGTACCATATCACAGCCTGGCGATCTCCTGTTTGAATATGGGGCAGACTGAGCGGGCAATCAGAAGTCTGGAGCAGGAAATAGCTGTCGCACCGGGAAACTACTATTCATACCTGCTCCTTGCAGACATTTTTGAAAAAGAGGGTAGGCCAGTCGATGTGGAAGACACTCTCAAAAAGCTTCTGGCAAGAGACCCTGAAAATATCCTGGCGCTGCACAGGCTTATCCGGTTTTACGAGGGCAAAGATCCCGGTGTTGACATTCGATTGCTCAAGAGACGGCTGCTCTCAGTTTCCAGACGATGTAACCGGCTGGAATTGAATATACGTGCCTTTTATCTTTGCAGGGATGGAAAGTTCCAGGATGCCCTGAAAGAGCTTGATGAGTGGCACCTTCAGAAAACAGATTCCGCGATTGTACATCTTCTGCGAGCTTACATTTTCGGAGCATTGAAGAAGTATAAAGAACGGAAACATGAACTGGCAGCCTTCAGGGCTGCAAATAACGACCGTGAAGAAACCATGGTGTCGCTTCTTGGGGAATTCGGAGATGTATTTGGAAGCAGTACTGCAAAAAAGCTTTATCATCGCATATTGAATTCAAGTGTTTGAATTCCGGCTTTCTTTTGATCCTGTGTAAAGTTCATATTCGTAAAGCCTGCAGTCGAGCTTACCGCTCGTAAAAGGAAACTTTCTCCTCGATTTCAACCCTGTTTTTCCGGCCAGTATGATGTTCCCTGTAAAGACATAGCCTTTGTACCCCTGACAGCGTCTTTTCAGAAAATTCCCGATGCTCTTATAGGTTTCCTCCAGATTTTTCTTCTCACCGAGTCTTATACCATATTCAGGGTTAATAACCACAATACCACCACCGGACGGGATCGGGGTTTCGGAGAAATCACAAACCTTGAATTCGATATGGGATTCAACACCTGCGGCCCTGGCGTTTTTTCTGGCCGCTTCAATCGCATCGCTGCTGATATCGCTGGCAATGATCTTCCCCTTAATCTGTTTTTCCTGTGCAAAGGATGCCTTTTGTTTCAGGGTTTTCCAGTTTTCATTATTAAAAAGCAAGGTGTGGAAAAAGCCATAGTTTTTCCTGAGAAGACCCGGAGCCATCTTCAGTCCGATCAGCGCGGCTTCAATAGCGATAGTTCCGCTTCCGCACATGGGATTGATAAAATTGCCATCTCCTTGCCAGCCCGAAGCTTTAATTACTCCTGCTGCAAGGGTCTCCTGCATCGGCGCGTGGAGCGGTATTTTTCGGTATCCCCTTTTTGACAGCGGTTCGCCGGAAGTGTCTATGTAAACCGAGCAGGTTTCCTCTTTCCAGAATACGGAGACTACCGCGCCTGTTTTCTCCGGGCCGGAATCCGGGCGCCTGCCTTTGCGGGAAAGGATCCGGTCTACAATAGCATCTTTGGATTTCAGATTAGCATACCGGGTATCACGGATGCTTGGGTGGAGCACATTGGAGACAACGCTCAGGTACTCATTGGAGGGAATCATGATTTCCCATGGAATGCGGTTTATTTGTTTGTAAAGTTCATCAGGACTGGTGCATCTGAATTTACCCACCCTGTAGAGTACATGGTGAGCTGTGCGCAGGAAGAGATTCATCTTCATTGCATCGGTAAAATTACCCTCAGTTTCCACTCCGGATGGCCCTGCCCGGTGGATTGGGTATCCCAGGGATTCAATCTCTGTTCTCAGATATGGAGAAAGCCCCCTGGGAGTGGTAACAAGTATGGTATTTTTCATGTAAATGCCTTCTTTAAACGTACTACAATATACAACCTTGTGAGAGATGTTTTTGTGACGGAGATGTATCGCCTGATGCGGCATGAATCTATTGTCAATTCTTCCAATCCGGGTTGACTCCGCTCCCTTCTTAACCTATTTTTAACTGATTTAAATCTCCACTAATACCTGGGAAGACCTTTCTTAAACCCTTCTCTTCATGGAAAAAGACTATGGCAAATCCATTACGCTATTCTGATGCCGGAGTTGATGTATCAGCCTGGAACAAAGCAAAGGTTCGTATCGGCGAACTGGTTTCCTCAACTTTTAACAATCATGTTGTTGGAAAATTCGGCCAGTTTGGAGGGATGTTTGATCTTTCCGGTCTCTCAGGGATGAAAAATCCGATTCTTGTGTCATCTACTGACAGTGTTGGTACGAAGGTGATGGTTGCTCATGAGACCGGTGTGCATAATACTGTTGGTCAGGACATTGTGAACCATTGTGTAGACGACATTCTTGTGCTGGGTGCCCGTCCTCTGTTTTTTCTTGACTATATAGGGCTTAATAAACTTATACCTGAGGTCCTTGAGGGTATCATCACAGGGCTCACTGTAGCGTGCAAAGCCAATGGTTGCGTACTTATAGGCGGAGAAACCGCAGAGATGCCGGATCTTTATGGAGAAGGTGAATACGACCTTGTCGGGTGCATTGTCGGAGTAGTTGACAAAGAAAATGTCATTGATGGCAGCACTATCGTTCCGGGTAACGTGCTTATCGGGCTGCGTTCAAACGGCCTGCATACAAACGGATACAGTTTGGCGCGAAAAATCGTCAAAGAGGTTGCCGGAAAAAAGTACAGTGACATTTTCGAAGAAACTGGAAACACTTTTGGTCATGAACTCTTGAGACCTCATCGGGCATATACCCCTCTGCTGCCCTATATGGAAAAGAAAATTGTACGGGGATGTGCTCATATCACAGGCGGCGGGTTTCAGGATAATGTTGACAGAATTCTTCCTCAAAACTGCAACGCCGTTATTACGACCGGTTCATGGAAGCCGGATCCTATCTTTACATGGATGCAGAATGAGGGAAATGTTGAAGCGGAAGAGATGTATCATACATTCAACATGGGGGTAGGACTCTGCATAGCTGTAGATCAGGCTGATGTTGATGTGATTATGAAAGCTCCCGAACTGGCTGCTTTCGAACCGACAGTCATTGGTGCCATCACAGAGGGGGCAGGCAAGGTGATACTGGAGTTTTAAATGAGAAAGCCTTTTTACCTGTATAATACAGCTTCCGGAAAAAAGGAACTCTTCGAACCGCTTCATGATCCTGTAGGGATGTATTGCTGTGGCCCGACAGTCTACAATTATGCCCATATCGGAAATCTGAGGACCTATGTATTTGAAGATGTGCTCAAGCGTGCTCTTCTTGCTTCAGGTTACAATGTCAGACACGTGATGAATATCACAGATGTGGGGCATTTGACTTCCGATGCCGATACCGGTGAGGATAAAATGGAAAAGGGGGCTGCCCGCGAGGGAAAGACTGTCTGGGATATAGCGGATTTTTATACCCGCAAATTTCTGGACAACCTTAAGGAATTGAATATTCTTAATCCCGATGTCATGCCAAAGGCCACTGAGCATATTTCTCAGATGATCGGGCTTGTCTCTGAACTGGAAAAAAAAGGTTTTACATACCGCACATCAGACGGCATTTACTTTGACACAACTAAATTTCCCTCCTATTGCGATTTTGCCGGGATTGACCCCGCAAGTCTGAAAGCTGGTGGGCGTGTTGAGATGGGAGAGAAGAGATCTGTTACCGATTTTGCACTCTGGAAATTCAGTCCATCCGGTGTAAAGCGCCAGATGGAATGGGACAGTCCGTGGGGGGTGGGTTTTCCGGGCTGGCACATTGAGTGCAGCGCGATGTCGATGGCGTATCTTCCTCTGCCGATTGACATCCATTGCGGTGGAGCAGATCATATCCGGGTCCACCATACAAATGAAATCGCTCAATCAGAAGCCGCAACAGGGAAGAAATTTGTCAAGTACTGGGCTCATGGGGAGTTTCTGGTAATAGAGAAAGGAAAAATGGCCAAGTCAGGCGGGAATTTTGTGACTCTGGATACTCTCCGCGATCAGGGAATTCCTCCTGTTGCTTACCGGATGTTCTGTTTTACCGCTCATTACAGGAGCCCTCTGGCCTTCGGGTGGGAGGGAGTACAGGCTGCTGCCAGGAGTCTTGAAAATCTTCGTAAAGCGGTTCCACCTGCTTCAGGAAATGAGGATGTCGGGGATGCAGAGGCAGAGCGGGCGCTGGAGACTTTTTTTCGTCATGTGTGTGATGACTTAAACATGCCCAGGGCACTTGCTTCACTCTGGGATCTGCTTCACGATACTGAAGTTGATGCAAAAATCAAGCGGGAATGTGTCCGCAGGGCCGATGCGGTTCTGGGGTTGGATCTATTGAGTGTGCCAGAGCGCCATATTGAGGTTATTACCGATATGCGTGGGGTAAAAATAAAACTGGATGCCGGGACGCAATTACCCGATACGGTCCGAAGCAGTCTGATTGCTTTGCTGCAGGAACGGGCGGCTGCACGTGCCAGAAAAGATTTTTCTGTTGCGGATCGGATTCGTAACGGCTTTGCCGGGCTTGGGATTGTGGTAAAGGATTTGCCTGATGGGACAACAGAATGCAGTATCCCTTCAACGGTAATTGACAATCCGGAAAAAACGGCTTTATTAAAAGACATTTAAAAGGAGGCCTTGCTGATGGGTAAGGATCAGAATAGTGAATTTTTGAAACAGATGAAAAAAATGTTTACTGGTCAGGAGATGGAAGAGCAGCTTCTCAAACGCAGGGAGATATTTCTCTGGGGTGAGATAAACGACGAATCGGCGGAATCGATTGTCAAAAAGATCCTTTTCTTCGACGGACAGAGTGACGATGATATAACTCTTTACATTAACAGCCCCGGCGGAGTGATCTCATCAGGACTGGCAATTTACGATGCAATGCGGTATGCCAAATCCGATGTTGTGACTGTGTGTATGGGGCAGGCTGCAAGTATGGCTGCGGTTATACTCTGTGCCGGGACAAAAGGCAAAAGACAGGCCTGGGAGCATGCACGTGTTCTGATTCATCAACCGTTGATTTCCGGTAATATGTTCGGACCTGCTTCAGATATTCAGATTCAGGCCGAAGAGATGCTCCGTATCAGAGATAATCTCAATCAGATTCTTGCTGATCACACAGGACAGCCGATTCAGAAAATTGTCGAGGATACCGACAGGGACTTCTTCATGTCGGCGGAGGAAGCCAGGAAGTATGGAATTGTCGACAAAGTTTCCAGGAAAAGTTGATGATATTTTCTTTGACTTTCATTTATAACCTTAATTATATTTGAAAGACTTTTCTCGTATTTTTGCCGATGTAGCTCAGTTGATAGAGCGTTCGACTTGTAATCGAATGGTCGGGGGTTTGAGTCCCTCCATCGGCTCCAGGATATGGGTAGGTGCCCGAGTGGTTAAAGGGGATGGACTGTAAATCCATTGGCTCCGGCCTACGGTGGTTCAAAACCACCCCTGCCCATTTTTGAAATTCATGCGGGCATAGCTCAATGGTAGAGCTCCACCCTTCCAAGGTGGCTGTTGTGAGTTCGAATCTCATTGCCCGCTTTTAGTGCCCATGTAGCTCAGTAGGTAGAGCACATCCTTGGTAAGGATGAGGTTCAAGGGTTCGAGTCCCTTCGTGGGCTTATAAAGAAAACAAGTGATGTTCTGGAAGGTTTCGACTTAATTAACTGATATATTAAACATCCACCATGTACTGAGAGGTTTTCCATGTCAAAGGAAAAATTTGATCGTTCCAAACCCCACGTAAATGTAGGTACGATCGGACACGTTGACCACGGCAAGACAACACTTACTGCCGCTATCACCCGTGTTATGGCAGCCAGAGGTCTGGCCAAAGCCATTTCCTACGATGAAGTTGCGAAAGCGTCCGAATCTCAGGGGCGTCGCGATGAGACCAAAATATTGACCATTGCAACTTCACATGTCGAGTATTCAACCGAAAATCGTCACTATGCCCATGTTGACTGCCCTGGACATGCTGACTATGTCAAAAACATGATTACCGGTGCAGCGCAGATGGATGGTGCGATTCTGGTTGTCAGTGCTGCTGATGGTCCCATGCCTCAGACACGTGAACACATCCTTCTGGCCCGTCAGGTCGGTGTGCCCAGAATTGTGGTCTTCCTAAATAAAGTTGATGTTGTCGATGATCCGGAACTTCTGGAACTTGTTGAACTGGAAATCCGTGAACTCCTTTCAAAATACGAATTCCCTGGTGATGACACTCCCATAATCAGAGGAAGTGCAATTGCCGCTCTGACCAATCCTGAAGACCCGGAGAAGTCAAAGTCAATTCTTGATCTTATGGATGCTATCGACAGTTTCATTCCGACTCCTCAGCGTGAAGTTGACAAACCTTTCCTCATGTCGGTTGAAGACGTTTTTTCTATCACCGGTCGTGGTACAGTTGCTACGGGTCGTGTGGAGCGTGGAACTGTCAAGGTTGGTGATGAGGTCGAGATTGTGGGTCTTAAGCCTACACGCAAGTCTGTTGTTACCGGTGTGGAGATGTTCCGCAAGTTGCTTGATCAGGCTCAGGCTGGTGACAATATCGGAACTCTGCTCCGTGGTGTAGACAAAAACGATATCGAGCGTGGAATGGTTCTGGCAAAACCAGGCTCAATTACACCTCATAAGAAATTCAAGGCAGAGGTTGTTGTTCTGTCAAAAGAAGAAGGTGGCCGTCACACTCCTTTCTTTCCTGGCTATCGTCCGCAGTTCTATTTCAGAACCACTGACGTTACAGGTAGCATCAAGCTGGGCGAGGGAGTCGAGATGATCATGCCCGGTGACAATGCACAGCTTGAAGTTGAGCTTATTGCTCCTATAGCTATGGAAAAAGAGCTGCGTTTTGCGATTCGCGAAGGCGGACGCACAGTTGGCGCAGGTGTTGTCACTGAAATTATTGAATAATCCGTTAACGACGAATAAAGCGATTATTGTATGCCAAGAGACAAGATAACGCTTGAATGTACATCATGCAAGCAGCGTAACTACGAGACTACAAAGAACAAAAAGAAACATTCCGGAAGAGTGGAATTTAAAAAGTATTGTCCATTTGAACGGAAGAGAACTGTTCATAAGGAGTCCAAGTAGCTCTACGCTGCCTGAAGGGATGTCGGGCGGATTTTAACCAATAGTTAGGTCTGTAGCTCAATTGGTAGAGTAGCGGTCTCCAAAACCGTTGGTTGGGGGTTCGAGTCCCTCCAGGCCTGTAAATGGTGTAAATCATGCAGAAGTTTATTCAGTATCTGAAAGATGTTCGTTCAGAGTTGGCCAAAGTAAGCTGGCCCAACAGGAACGAGGTTACTGGTGCTACCATGCTCGTAGTAGTGCTGAGTATAGTGGTATCGCTTTTTGTTTATGCCTGTGACAAGCTCTTGTTGTTTGTTGTCGGGCTGTTCCTTAAATCAGGTATGTAACAGAGGGCTTCCGATGGCGGCAAGATGGTATGTAGTCCACACATATTCCGGGCAGGAAACCAAGGTTCATCAATACCTCAGTGAACTGATTCAGTCCGGTGAGATGGGGGATCAGATCAAGCAGGTACTGATGCCAACTCAGGATGTCGTGCAGGTAAAAAACGGAAAAAAGTTAAAAACTACTCGAAAGTTTTTTCCCAGCTACGTCCTGGTGGAAATGGAGCTTTCAAAAGAGACGATGCATGCGGTGACCAGCACTGCTGGTGTGACCGGATTTATTGGTGGAAATAAGCCTCAGCCGCTTCGTGATGAAGAGGTTCGCAGGATCCTTGGGCAGACCGAGAAAATCTCTCGTCAGCAGATTTCCGAAGTGCCTTTTGAGATAGGTGATGCTGTGAAGATCAAGGAAGGACCTTTCAAGGATTTTGACGGGGTAGTGGATGAAATACATCCGGAAAAAGGCAAAATCAAAGTTATGGTGAGCGTGTTTGGCAGATCAACTCCGGTTGAAGTTGACTTCATGCATGTTACCCCAATAAGTTGATAACAGGAGTATTAAATTGGCTAAGAAAATTGTTGGTCAAATCAAACTGCAGATTCCCGGTGGTGCCGCAAATCCTGCACCTCCGGTCGGGCCGGCGCTTGGACAGCAGGGTGTCAATATCATGGAATTCTGTAAGGCTTTCAATGCCCGTACAAAGGATTCCCCGGGACTTACTATTCCGGTTGTGATAACTGTCTATTCCGACAGGTCATTTACATTTATCACCAAAACTCCACCAGTTGCTGTTCTTATCCTGAAGGAATTAGGAAAGGAAAAGGGTTCTGGAGTTCCCAACAAAGAAAAAATCGGCACTATTACAAAGGCGCAGGTCAGGAAAATTGCTGAGATGAAACTGGCCGATCTTAATGCCGCAAGTGTGGAAGCCGCTATGAATACAGTTACGGGCACTGCCAGAAGCATGGGAGTCAATATCGCCGACTGAGGCTGAAGCCTGGTAAATTCAAGGGAGTCTTTTCATGAAACACGGTAAGAAGTACAATACGGTTTATAAAAAAGTTGATAAACTTAAAGAGTATGGTGCTCTTGAGGCGATTGAGTTTCTTAAATCAAACTCCTTTACAAAGTTTGATGAGACAGTAGAAATCGCGGTTGTCCTGGGCGTTGATTCCCGCAAAAGCGATCAGGCTGTAAGAGGTGCGGCAGTTCTTCCTCACGGTCTGGGTAAAACCATTAGAGTACTTGCATTTGCACAGGGAGAAAAGGAAGCTGAAGCCAGGGAAGCCGGTGCCGACTACGTGGGCGGCGATGATCTGGCAGAAAAGATAAAGGGCGGCTGGCTTGAATTCGATGCTGTTGTGGCTACTCCGGATATGATGAAGGTAGTTGGAAAGCTGGGAAAAATTCTTGGAACCAGGGGCCTTATGCCTAATCCCAAAGTGGGTACAGTTACTATGGATATCGGTAAGGCTATTAAAGAGATGAAAAAGGGAAAAGTAGAGTTCCGTGTCGATAAAGCTGGTATTCTTCATGCTCCGCTTGGCAAGCTTTCTTTCGAATCTCAAAAGATTCTGGAAAATACGAAAGCTTTCATGGAGGCTGTTCTGAAGGCCAAACCGGCAACGGCAAAAGGCCAGTACATAAAGAAAGTCAGCCTCACCAGCACGATGGGGCAGGGGATAAAAATCAACCAGAACGATTTAAAGTAGGAAACTGCAAAAAGGGTTTGGGGCGCAATGTCAACAAGACTTGAAAGAACAACGGTCATAGAGGAACTGGAGAATAAATTCCGGGATGCAAGCGGAATCTATCTCGCTGATAACAACAAAATCGATGTAGAGAAGGTTACCAGACTTCGTTCTGATTTCCGTAAAAAGGGAATCACGTTTGTAGTGGTAAAAAATACTCTGGCCAGAGAGGCGGCAAAGAGAGTTGGAAAAGAAGATCTGATGCCTCATTTCAAGGGTCCCACTGCGGTTGCAGTTGCTCCTGAGGATGGAACTGCTCCGGCAAAGATTATCAGGGACTTCCAGAAGGAAAATAAAGAACTTCTGGGTTTGAAACTGGCTTTTGTTGATGGAACATATTTCAGTGCCGAAGATGCTATAAAGCTTGCCGATATTCCAAGCCGCGAAGAGCTTCTTGCTCAGCTTTTGGGTTGCCTCCAGGCTCCCATGGGTAAATTCGCTGCTGCCCTTAACGGGATTCTATCCAAGCTTACCGGCACTCTCAATGCGCTCAAGGATAAAAAGAGCGCTGAGCAATAAACGAAAATAAAAAACGAATTATTCATCTCATTTCAACGGAGGTTCATTGTGGCTACCTTAAATAAGGAAGAAATTATCGAGGCGATTGGCGGGATGACCGTCCTGGAGCTCTCCGACCTGATCAAGGCTATCGAGGAAAAATTTGACGTCAAGGCTGCAGCTCCCGTTGCTGTTGCAGCTGCTCCTGCTGCTGCTGCTGCCGCGCCTGCTGAAGAAAAAACCGAATTTGATGTCGTTCTGAAAGCCGCTGGCGATAAAAAGATTCAGGTTATCAAGGTAGTTCGTGAGGCAACCGGATTAGGTTTGAAGGAAGCAAAGGACTTGGTTGAAGGTGCGCCAAAGCCGGTTAAAGAAGGTATCAGCAAGGACGATGCTGAGGCTCTTAAGAAGAAGCTCGAAGAAAACGGGGCAACTGTCGAAATCAAATAAACCTGCTTTGGAAAGGCGTGTTAAAATCACGCGTACTCACATTCAAAATTTTATAAGTCAGATATGACACGAAACGCCTGACAAGGTGTTTCGTGTCATTTATTTACTTTTTTTTGCCACACTTGTGGCTTAACGATTGAGGGGATGTGCGAATGGTTGAAAGAAAAAGCTATTCCCGTATAAAGAGGGTGGCGGATCTTCCTAATCTTCTTGAGATCCAGACAAGGTCTTACGAAGCGTTTCTGCAACCCGAAACTCCTCCGCGTCTGCGGAAGAAACAGGGACTACACGGGGCTTTTCAGAGTTTATTTCCGGTCAACGACGTCAAGGGATACTATTCTCTTGAATATGATGGATACAAACTGGGAATCCCCAAATATACTCTCAAGGAATGTAAAGAACGGGGTATGACCTTTGCTGCTCCGCTGAAGGTTGACATGTCTCTACTGGTTTATGAGCAGGACGGGGAAACCAAAAAATTCGTTGAGAAAATAAGTAATGAAGTTTACATTGGCGAGATTCCGCTTATGACTGAGCGGGGAACGTTTGTAATCAACGGAGCCGAAAGAGTTATTGTTAGTCAGTTGCACCGCAGCCCGGGTATAACTTTTGACGAAGTTATTCATCCAAATGGAAAAAAACTTCTTACCGCCCGAATCATCCCTCAGCGCGGTTCCTGGGTGGAGATTCTACTTGATGTTGATGATGTAATTACAATAAATATTGACAGACGCAAAAAGATGCCTGCCACTATTCTCCTGCGTGCCCTGGGATACTCAAGTGATGAGATGATACTTGGGTTGTTCCATGATACTGTAAAAATTGCAGTAAATGATGAAAACCGGGAAAAGATATTCGGAAGTGTAAATGCAAGAACTGTGTTTAATGAAGATACCGGTGAAATCATTATAGATGCCAATGAAATTATCAACGAAGATAGATGGAAGAAACTTATTCAGAACAGCATCGATTTCGTTGAGGTACTAAAGGATGTTTCCAATCCTGAGAATATGATTATAAGGAACACCCTCAGTGCTGACTCGACAAAGTCGGAAGAGGAAGCATTGTTTTACATGTATGCCACAATGCGTCCTGGTGATCCGTCAAATGTCGAAACTGCCCGTAATCTGATTCAGCGCCTATTCTTTGATGAGAAGCGTTATGATCTGGGAAGTGTGGGGCGTTATCGCATGAATACCCGTCTGGGGGTAGCTCCTGCCGACGATATCACCACCATGACAAAAGATGATTTTATTGCGGCTTTCAAATACATGATTGGACTGAATGACGGTGTTGGTTATATCGATGATATTGATCATCTTGGAAACCGCCGGGTACGCTCAGTTGGTGAACTGCTTTCAGCCCAGTTTACAGTTGGACTCACAAGAATGGTTCGCACCATTAAAGAACGTCTGAGTCTAAGAGATACAGAGAACATAACCCCGCAGGATCTGATCAACGCCCGCACAGTTTCTACTGTAGTGCAGGCATTTTTTGGTTCCAGCCAGCTCTCACAATTCCTCGATCAGACAAACCCGCTTTCTGAGCTTACGCACAAACGCCGTGTCAGTGCTCTGGGGCCCGGTGGATTGACCCGTGAAAGAGCCGGTTTTGAGGTGCGTGACGTTCACCACACTCATTACGGTCGTCTTTGTCCTATTGAAACTCCTGAAGGACCCAACATTGGTCTGATCGCATCTCTCAGCACTTTCGCGAGAGTAAATGAGTTCGGGTTTATCGAGACTCCCTATCAGAAAGTTGAAAACGGTAAGTTGACCGGAGAGATTGTTTATCTCACAGCTGACCAGGAAGACAATCACATAATTGCACAGGCCAATACACCGGTTGATGAAAAAGGGAAGTTTGTCGAAAAGATGATTTTTGCCCGTTACAGGGGCGACTTTCCGGTTGTATCACCGCAGGAGATCTCCTATATGGACGTCTCCCCGATGCAGCTTGTAAGTATTGCCGCAGGATTGATTCCCTTCCTTGAACACGATGATGCTAACCGTGCTTTGATGGGATCCAACATGCAGCGTCAGGCTGTGCCGCTTCTGAGAACTGAACCGCCCTTTGTGGGTACAGGTCTGGAGAGCCGTGCGGCAAAAGATTCCGGATGTATGATCGTTGCCAGGAATCCCGGTGTGGTCGAGAAGGTCGATGCAAACAAGATCGTGGTGCGCAAGGTTAAGGACAAGGCTGGAGATGATATTCTTGGTCTTACCGAGTTTGACACCTACGAACTTGTCAAATTCGAAAGATCCAACCAGGATACATGTATCAATCAGAAAGTATGTGTCAAGGTCGGTCAGAAGGTGAAAGCCGGAGATACCCTTGCTGATGGTCATGCTACCAAGGACGGGGAGCTTGCCCTCGGTAGAAACGTGACAGCGGCATTTATGCCATGGCGCGGGTACAACTTCGAAGACGCGATTATCATTTCTGAAAAGCTTGTGGCGGAAGATGTTTACACCTCGGTACATATTGAAGTTTTCGAGACCGAGGTACGGGGCACAAAGCGCGGCCCGGAAGAATTGACACGTGAAATTCCTAACGTAAGTGAAGATGCCTTGAAAAACCTCGATGAGAACGGGGTCATAAGGATCGGTACTGAAGTGGAAGCAGGAGATATTCTGGTTGGTAAAGTTACACCCAAGGGTGAGACTGAACTCTCCCCTGAAGAGCGTCTGTTGAGGGCGATTTTCGGGGAAAAAGCGGGAGATGTCCGTGATTCATCACTGAAAGCTCCTCCGGGACTCAAGGGGACCGTAATCGATACCAGGATTTATTCCAGGAAAGAACGCGATAAACGTTCAAAGAAAAAAGACAAGAAGCGTATCGACGAGCTCAAGACCGATATCTCAAAACAGATCAGTGAGATAGAAAAGGTAAGGATGGAAAAGCTTGTCGAATTCCTTACCGATACCACATCAGGGGAAATCACCAATTTCCATACCGGAGAAGTGATCGTTCCGGCTGGAAAGAAATGGACCAAGTCGCTGTTGTCCAAACTCGATTTCCGCAATATCTCCTTTAAAGACGGCCTCTGCCGCGAACCTGCCAAGAACCGCAAAGCCGAAGAGGTCCTTTACAGGGCTAATGACCTGATTGCGAAGCTCGAAGATAAGCTTGACAAAGAAATCGACAAGGTAGTACGCGGTGATGAACTGAAGCCTGGAGTGCTTCTGCTTGTCAAAGTATATGTCGCAAAAAAGCGCAAGCTCTCTGTTGGCGACAAAATGGCAGGACGTCACGGAAACAAGGGTGTGATCTCAAAGATTCTCCCGGTCGAAGACCTTCCGTATCTACCTGATGGTACACAGGTAGATATCATTCTAAATCCTCTCGGCGTTCCCTCCCGTATGAATGTTGGGCAGATTCTGGAAACTCATATGGGATGGGCTGCGCAGAAGCTTGGGTTGCGGATTGCGACTCCGGTTTTTGACGGAGCCAGCTACGATGATGTGCTCGATCTTCTGAAGGAAGCCGATTTGCCGGTCAGCGGAAAAGTACAGCTCCGTGATGGGCGAACCGGGGAACCTTTCGATCATGAAGTTACTGTAGGTCCCATTTACATGCTGAAACTGTGCCATCTTGTCGATGACAAGATCCATGCCCGCTCCATCGGTCCTTATTCTCTTGTCACTCAGCAGCCTCTGGGTGGAAAGTCTCAGTTCGGTGGACAGCGTTTCGGTGAAATGGAAGTGTGGGCGCTGGAAGCGTATGGTGCTGCATATACTCTGCAGCAGATTCTCACTGTAAAGAGTGATGATCTTACCGGACGCTCAAAAATATACGAAGCCATCGTCAAAGGCGAAAATACTCCGGATGCGGGGATTCCCGAGTCTTTTAAAGTGCTTGTACGCGAAATCAAGGCTCTGGCTCTTGATATCGATGTTTTGACAGAGGAAGAAACCGCTGCTTGATTTGAACAGTCGGGGTACCTTGATAGGTACCCTTTAAACAGGGGGTAATACGTGGCAGAACTTATCAGCCATCTTGACAAAAAAGTACAGGAAATCACAGGGGTGTCAATTCGTCTGGCATCCCATGATACAATCAGAAACTGGTCCTATGGCGAGGTGACCAAGCCGGAAACAATCAACTATCGTTCCTTCAAACCTGAGCGTGACGGCCTTTTTTGTGAAAAGATATTCGGGCCTGTCCGCAACTGGGAGTGTAACTGCGGAAAATACAAACGTATCCGTTACAGAGGAGTTGTTTGCGACAGGTGTGGTGTTGAAGTGACCCATTCGAAAGTCCGTCGTGAGAGAATGGGGCACATTGAGCTTGCTGTTCCGATCATCCATATCTGGTTTCTCAAAAGTGTTCCCTCTCATATCAGCTACCTTCTGGGGTTACCGAATACTGTACTTGAAAGAATAGTGTATTATGACTCATACGTGGTAATCGATCCAGGAAACACCAACCTGCGCAAAGGAATGCTCCTCAGTGAAGATGAATACATCGAGCTGGAAGAACAGGACAAACAGTTTGTTGCAAAAATGGGTGGAGAGGCAGTTCTGGAGATGCTTGCCACTCTTGACCTGGAAGAACTCTCCATTGACCTGCGTTCAAAAATCAAACTTGAATCCTCTGAACAGCGCCGTCAGGAACATCTCAAGCGCTTGCGTATAGTCGAGGCTTTTCTGCGTTCCGGCAACAAACCGGAGCACATGGTTCTGCGTGTTCTCCCGGTTTTGCCTCCGGATCTTCGTCCCTTGGTTCCGCTGGAGGGTGGCCGTTTTGCCACATCAGATCTTAATGACCTTTATCGCAGGGTGATAAACAGGAATAACCGCCTTAAAAAGCTTATTGAGATCAAGGCTCCCGATGTTATTCTGCGTAATGAGATGAGAATGCTTCAGGAAGCGGTCGATACTCTGTTTGATAACGGCCGCCGTACATTCTCTGTCAAGGGCGAGGGGAAAAGGCCGCTTAAATCTCTCAGCGACCTTCTCAAAGGTAAACAAGGTCGTTTCCGTCAGAACCTTCTCGGTAAGCGTGTTGACTATTCCGGCAGAAGTGTTATTGTTGTGGGACCGGAATTGAAGATACACCAGTGCGGTCTTCCCAAGATGATGGCTCTGGAGCTTTTCAAGCCCTTTGTGATCCAGAAACTTGAGGAAAGAGGGCTGGTTCAGACTGTTAAGAGCGCCAAGAAATTCGTTGAAAAGGAGAGGTCTGAGGTCTGGGACATTCTTGAAGAAGTCATCAAGGATCATCCCGTACTCCTGAACCGTGCTCCTACACTGCACCGTCTTGGTATTCAGGCGTTTTTTCCGGTGCTGGTGGAGGGAAAAGCCATAAGGCTGCATCCTCTGGTTTGTACAGCATTCAACGCCGACTTCGATGGAGACCAGATGGCAGTGCACGTGCCACTTTCATTCGAATCTCAGCTTGAATGTCGTTTTCTCATGCTCAGTGCCAACAATCTTCTCAGCCCCGCATCGGGACATCCGGTAATGATTCCAACCCAGGATATTGTGCTTGGGATTTATTATCTAACAAAAATGGCTCTGGGCCGCAAGGGTGAGGGCCGAGTGTTCTGCTGTCCCGAAGAGGTTTATCATGCAATGGCCGACAAGCAGTTGGATCTTCATGCCAAGATCAAAGTTCGTATTGATGGTAAACTGATTGAGACCACTCCTGGACGAGTGATTCTCAATTCCGCTGTTCCCGAAGGTCTGCCGTTTAATAACGAACTTCTCAATAAGAAGAGAATTCAGGCACTCGTGGAGGAAGTTTACAAACAAAAAGGAACAAAGGTTACCTGTAAATTTCTCGATGATTTCAAAACCCTGGGATACGAGTATGCTACCAGAGCTGGTATAACCTTTGGTGCGGAAGACCTTGTTGTTCCGGATGAGAAAAAGGAAATCGTAGCCAAGTCAATAGAAGAGGTTACAAGAATCCGCAAGCAGTATGACCGCGGTATCATAACCGAGGGAGAAAGATATAACAAGCTTATCGATTTGTGGACTCACACTACAAGTATGGTGGCTGACAGACTGCATGAGCGTCTCGCACGTGACAAGGATGGGTTCAACCCGGTCTATATCATGATGGATTCCCAGGCGCGTGGAAGCAAAGACCAGATAAAGCAGCTTGCCGGAATGCGCGGACTGATGCAGAAGCCGCAGAAGAAGATCACCGGAGCGGTTGGTGAGATTATCGAAAACCCGATTATCTCCAACTTCAAGGATGGTCTGACGGTGCTTGAATACTTTATCTCCACTCACGGTGCACGTAAGGGTCTGGCGGATACTGCTCTTAAGACTGCTGATGCGGGATATCTCACCCGGCGTCTGGTTGACGTAGTGCAGGATGTGGTTGTATTTGAAGAGGACTGCGGTACATCAAAGGGAATAGAGATCGGGGAACTCAGCGAGGGTGACGAAGTCATGGAACCCCTGTCTTCACGTATACTTGGACGTGTTACTCAGGAAGATGTCTATGATCCGGTTACAGAGGAACTGATCTGTCCCATCAATACTCTTCTTGACGAGCAGGTAGCCAGGAAAATTGAAGACGCCGGCATAGAGACTGTTATGATCCGGTCTGTGCTGACCTGTGATTCGCTTTTTGGTGTCTGCAAGCGCTGTTATGGGCGTAACCTGGCAACAGGCAAACCTGTGGAAGTGGGAGAGGCTATTGGTATAATGGCTGCTCAGAGTATCGGTGAGCCTGGTACTCAGTTGACACTTCGTACATTCCATATCGGTGGTACAGCTTCCCGTCTTATTGCTCAGTCCAAGGAAGTGGCCAAGATAGATGGAGCGGTAAAAATGGTGAATGTGGAGATCGTGACGCACCGGGATGGTGTAGTGATCATGAACCGTTCCGGAGAGATGGTAGTATTCGATGAGCAGGAACGGGAGAGATACCGTTACAATATTCCATACGGCTCATTCATGAGGGTGGAAGATGGGCAGAAGGTGACGAAGGGACAGACTCTTTTTGAGTGGGATCCTTATAATAACGTTATTCTGGCTGCTAAAAGCGGAAAGATCCATTTTCACGATCTTATCGAAGGTGAGACAGTACAGGAACTCTATGACGAGCGTTCTGGAATCACAAATCTGGTCGTGGTGGAACACCGTGAGCGTCGCCTGCATCCCCATATTCAGATAATGGGTGAAGGTGACAAACGCGTTGCCAATATCTCAGTACCTACCGGCGGATACCTTCAGGTCAGAGAAGGAACAGAGGTCAAGGAAGGCGATGTGCTTATAAAAATTCCACGCGAGAGCAGCAAAACACGTGATATTACCGGTGGTCTGCCCAGAGTTGCCGAGCTTTTTGAAGCACGCAGGCCCAAGGACGCCGCGGTTGTTTCTGAAATCGACGGGTTCGTTGAATTCGGTGGAAACGAGCGAGGGAGCAGGAAGATTATAATTCGTGATGAGCAGGGTGAATCCAGGGATTATCTTATTCCTCTTGGGAAACATCTGCGTGTTCACGAGGGTGACCGTGTAAAGGCTGGTGACCGTCTCAGCGAAGGTTCGATCGATCCTCATGATATTCTTCGTATCAAGGGTGAGAATGCTGTGCAGCAGTATCTCCTTGATGAAATACAGGCTGTTTATCGTTTGCAGGGTGTAACGATCAATGATAAGCATGTAGAGGTTATTGTTGCCCAGATGCTTCGTAAAGTAAGGATTGAGAAAGCCGGTGATACGGAGTTTCTCGAGGGTGATGATGTGGACAAGAAGAGGCTTCGTGAGGCTAATGAGCGGGTGATCGCGGAAGGCGGGGAGCCTGCAACGTTCAAGCCGTTGCTTCTTGGTATCACTAAAGCATCGCTGACAACAGAATCTTTCCTGAGTGCAGCCTCTTTCCAGGAAACAACGAAGGTGTTGTCGAAAGCAGCTGTGGAAGGAAAGGTAGATAAACTCAATGGTCTCAAGGAAAACCTGATAATGGGTAACCTTATTCCTGCCGGAACTGGATCAAGAATTTACCGCAATTTAAGGGTAAAAAACCTTGAAACTGAGGCAGTTCCGGTTGAAGAACACGATACCAGCGAGGATTTTGTGGATATTGGCGAGCAGTTTTGAAAATTGTTTTCTAATTCTGTTTGATTTTTAGAATTTATTTAATTATTTTATGAGACTGTCTTTTTTTTGGAGGATGACAGGTGCCTACGATCAGTCAACTTATTCGTAAAGGGCGGAAAAGCCTGCAGAACCGGAGTAAATCTCCGGCTTTGCATTCGTGCCCTCAGCGTCGCGGTGTATGTACGCGAGTGTTTACCACTACTCCCAAGAAGCCCAATTCTGCTCTTCGGAAGGTGGCTCGTGTTCGTTTGACGAACCACATGGAAGTGAATGCGTATATTCCCGGTGAAGGTCACAACCTGCAGGAACATTCGATTGTTTTGATCAGAGGTGGCAGGGTCAAGGATGTTCCAGGGGTGCGTTATCACATTATCCGTGGTGCTCTTGATACACAAGGGGTTGCGGATCGCAAACGCAGTCGTTCAAAATACGGTGTAAAGCGTCCAAAGAAATAAGGGATCAATATGTCAAGAAGAAGGAAAGCTGTAAAAAAAGATCTTATTCCTGATCCAAAATTCAATAGCACGCTTGTTACCCAGTTTGTTAACAACGTGGTGAGGTGCGGGAAAAAGCGCCTGGCAGAGAGAATTTTCTATGATGCTATCGACCTGGTTGTTGAGCGGACTGGTCAGGATGGAATGAGTGTCTTCAAGAAGGCTATTGATAATGTGAAGCCTGTTCTTGAGGTTAAATCCCGCCGTATTGGTGGTGCCAACTATCAGGTACCCATTGAGGTTCCCGCTGAAAGGAGAACTTCTCTGGCTATCAGGTGGCTGATAAACTATTCCAAAGCGCGGGCGGAAAAAAGTATGGCTGATAGGCTGGCTAATGAATTTATTCAGGCGTCGAAAAATGAGGGTGGCGCCGTAAGAAAGAAGATTGATACTCACAAGATGGCGGAGGCGAATAAAGCGTTCGCGCATTTCCGCTGGTAGTGAGATGCTCTTTGATTTCCTGTATTGATTGATTCTGCCTTGGAGGGCGGAGAGGTTTCAAATTGATACAGGATGCGGTGCCGATAGGGAGATTTTTATGGATGAACCAGTTTCTCTGGAAAGAATCAGAAATATCGGCATCATGGCTCATATCGATGCAGGTAAGACAACCACGACGGAGCGTATGCTGTTTTATACTGGTATACTGCACCGTATGGGTGAAGTTCATGATGGAAATGCAGTCATGGACTGGATGGTGCAAGAGCGGGAGAGAGGGATTACGATTACCTCTGCTGCAACCACCTGCTTCTGGAGAGATCATCGGATAAATATTATCGATACTCCCGGGCATGTGGATTTTACCATCGAAGTAGAGCGTTCTTTGAGAGTTCTGGATGGCGCAGTTGCCGTGTTCGATTCGGTTGGAGGCGTAGAACCTCAGTCTGAGACTGTATGGCGTCAAGCCGACAAATACAACGTTCCCCGGATCGCATTTGTGAATAAAATGGATAGGGTTGGAGCCGATTTTTACAATGTGCTCGATGAAATGAAGCAGAAGCTTGCAGCCAGACCGGTTGCTGTTCAGGTCCCGCTCGGAAAAGAGGATCAATTTGAAGGTGTTGTTGATCTGATACGGATGAAGGCTTGCCGTTATGATGAAGAGGTGCTGGGCACAAAAGTTCTGGAGAGTGAAATTCCAGAGGATCTTCTCGAACTGGTTGAGGGCAAAAGAGCTCAGATGCTGGAGCAGGTGGCGGATTTCAATGATGAACTTATGGGTCTGATACTTGAAGAGGAGCAGGTTGATCCCGATCTTATCATCAAGGCTATAAGAGCCGGGGTGCTGGAGAACAGAATATGTCCGGTACTTTGCGGTTCTGCCTTTAAGAATAAGGGAGTCCAGCAGTTGCTCGATGCTGTTGTGGATTATCTTCCCTCCCCGGCAGACAGAGGGGTTATTAAGGGTGCTGATCCTGTGACTGGTGAGCGGAAAGAGAGAATGCCTGATTTGAAGGAACCTTTTTCAGCTCTCATCTTCAAAATAGCTAATGATCCTCATGTGGGTAGTTTGACTTTTGCGCGTGTGTATTCTGGTAAGGCGGGTTTAAGGGATCTTTACATAAATCCCCGCACCAAAGCAAGAGAAAAGGTAACCAGAATATTCCGGATGCATTCAAACAAAAGGCATGCGGAGCAATTCATGCGGGCAGGTGATATAGTGGCTCTTGTTGGTCTGAAGGACACTACGACGGGTGATACTCTTTGCGATCCTGATTTTCCAATTGTTTATGAAAGAATGGTTTTTCCGGATCCGGTGTTATGGAGATCGATAGAGCCCAAGAGTACCGCTGATGAAGAAAAACTAAATGCTGCGGTTCAGCGGTTAGTTGATGAAGACCCGACTTGCAGGGTTAAAGTTGATTCAGAGACAGGTCAGAGACTTATCTCCGGAATGGGGGAACTTCATCTTGAAGTTCTTGTTGACAGGTTGATTCGCGAGTTCAATATAGGTGTAAATGTTGGAAATCCTCAGGTTTCATATAAAGAGACTGTTACTTCCAGGGTAAGTGAAGAATTTGAATTGTCACAGGTAATTGGGGGTAAGAGTCAGTATGCCAGGCTGGAAATTTCTGTTGAGCCGGTTGAGGCATCTAAGAATATTGAATTTCTCAGTGAAATAGATAAAGATTCGATACCGCAGTCTTTTGTCGCGGCGATTCGTCAGGGTATCGAGGAAGCATCAGGCGGTGGAATGTTCTCCGGGTTCCCGCAGGCGGGAATCAGAGTACGACTGAAGAGTGCGGTTTTCAATGAAGAAGATTCCACGGAAATGTCTTTTAAGATAGCCGGTACGATGGCGTTCAAGCAGGCTTGTGCAAAAGCAAACCCGGCGATTTTAGAGCCGGTGATGAAAATAGAAGTAGTGGTGCCTTCTGAGTTTATGGGATCGGTTATCAATGATTTCAACGGAAGGCGGGGAAAGATTCTCGGAATCTCGCATCGTAAAGATGTTCAGGTGGTTGATGCTGAGGCTCCCTTATCGGAAATGTTTGGTTATGCAACTGCGCTGAGATCCCTGACACAGGGAAGAGCTGTCTACACAATGCAATTTGATCGTTACGAAGCTGCCGGAAGGGCTGTACAGGAAGAGATCCTGAGGCGTATAGGCAGAATGTAATGGTATGAAAAAGGAAAGAAAAAAAAGGAGCATAGATTCATGCCGGGCGAAAGAATAAGGATTCGTTTGAAATCGTTTGACCATAATATTCTGGACAAGTCGGCGTCGGACATAGTACGCACGGCAAAGGGTACCGGAGCACGTATTTCAGGGCCGATACCGCTGCCAACCGAGAAGACTGTTTACACGGTACTGCGTTCTCCGCATGTTAACAAAAAGTCCAGAGAGCAGTTCGAGACGCGCATTCATAAGCGTCTTATTGATATCCTTGAATCTACACCTCAGACGGTTGATTCGCTGATGAAGCTGGATTTGCCAGCGGGTGTAGATGTCGAGATCAAAGTTTAAAAGCCTGAAACAGTTTCCTTAAAAAATGGGTGTGATATGCAGGGTTTGATTGGTAAGAAAATCGGAATGACCAGGATGTTTAATGAAGCTGGAAAGTCAGTAGGGGTAACTGTTATTCTGGCTGGCAACAATGTTGTCCATCAGGTAAAGACATCCGAAAAAGACGGCTATTCAGCAGTTCAACTGGGTTTTGATGAGGTCTCTGAGAAGAGGGTTACAAAACCACTTCTGGGCCATTTCAAGAAGAACGGAGGTGTCTTCTCTCGCATTGTAAAGGAATTCAAGATCGATTCTGCTGAAGAGTCACTGAAACCGGGGCAGCGTGTCGGAGTTGAAGTTCTGGAAAATACCAAATTTGTGGATGTGACCGGAATTTCCAAAGGGCGCGGACATGCCGGAACCATAAAAAAGTATAATTTCCAGCGCGGGCGGGAATCTCATGGAAACACCAATGTCCGTGAACGCGGATCTGTCGGTGCGAACTCTTATCCTGCAAGGATTTTTCCTGGTCTAAAGATGTCCGGGCAATACGGAAATGCCCAGAGGACGGTCAGGAAGCTTGAGGTGGTTAGTCTTGACAAAGAAGCCGGACTTGTTTTTGTGAAGGGTGCGGTTCCGGGCCGTGCCAGTGGATACGTTTATATAAAGAAAAATGGGTAGCACGCTAATATCAGGGTGAATACAACGATGAAGGCAAAATTGTATCAGCAGGATGGGACCGTAAAGGGGCAGATCGATCTGCCGGAAAATGTTTTTGGTGCACAGGTAAATGAAAGTTTGCTGCACCAGGTGATAACCCAGTTCCTCGCCAATCAGCGTCAGGGTACGGCAAAGACAAAGACCCGTGCAGAGGTCAGTGGCGGCGGCAGAAAACCCTGGAGGCAGAAGGGGACGGGAAGAGCACGTGCCGGTTCTAATGCATCACCGATATGGGTTCGTGGTGGAAAAGCTCACGGTCCGGAGCCGCGCGACTATTATTCGGAAATTCCAAAGAAGATGCGCAGGCTTGCACTTGCTTCAGCGCTTTCCTCGAGGGCTCAAGATGAAAAGGTGATGGTTGTCGAGAGTATCAGTTGTGAGACTCCGAAAACCAGGACCATTGTCGATCTGCTCAAGGCACTCTCAGTTTCTGGAAAGAAAAATTTATTGATAATTGATAAGGAAGGGAAAAACGTTTTTCTTTCCGGTCGAAATATCAGGGATCTTGAAATCAGGCCGGTTTCCGAGATCAACGCATATGATGTACTTACAAATGAAAACATCATTTTTGCCGATGAACGGCTGATCGGTAAAGTACAAGAGGCGGTGGCACTGTGAGCAAGTATCATTCAATTATCAGATATCCATCTATTACAGAGAAGAATACTACTCAGCGTGAGACGCAGAACAAGTATGTTTTCGAGGTTTTGCGTACTGCTACAAAGCCGCAGATCAAAGTGGCCGTAGAGAAGCTGTTTGGAGTCTCAGTAGTATCTGTTAATACGATGGTTGTAAAGGGAAAAAAGAAACGTATGGGGCGGTTCGCGGGTTACAGGCCTGACTGGAAGAAGGCAATTGTCAAAATCCAGGAAGGGCAGAGAATTGCGAAATTCGGTGAGGTTTGAACCCCTTAAGAGAACAGAGGAATTGGAGTTTAAAATATGCCAATGAAGACTTACAGACCGGTGACCCCGACTTTAAGGTATAAGACTACCAACCAGTTTGATCAGATTACCACTGACAAACCTTATAAACCTTTGCTTGAAGCTAAGCCAAAGATCAACGGGCGTAATAACCGTGGTGTTATAACTGTCAGGCACAGGGGTGGGGGGCACAAGCGCTTTTACCGGATTATTGATTTCAAGCGCGACAAATTTAATGTTCCGGGAATTGTGGAAACAATTGAATATGATCCTAACCGCAGCGCTTTTATAGCTTTGATAAAGTATATAGACGGTGAGCGCAGGTATATTCTGGCAACCTCAAATATGAAAGTCGGGATGAAGGTTATTTCTGGTGATCAGGTTGAGATTGCAGAAGGTAATTGCATGCCGCTCAAGAACATCCCTCTGGGGATGCAGGTACACAACATAGAGCTTTTTGAGCGCAAGGGTGGTCAGATTGCCCGCAGTGCCGGTGCTTATGCCGAGATAGTTGCAAAAGAGAACCAGATGGTTCAGCTCAAGTTTCCCTCAAGTGAGGTAAGAAATATCAGGGAGAACTGCCTGGCTACAATTGGGCAGGTCAGTAATCCGGAGCACATGAATATGGCTATAGGGTCTGCGGGTCGTAAGCGTCATTTGGGGATTCGCCCGACAGTGCGTGGAGTTGCCATGAACCCTATCGACCATCCTATGGGTGGTGGTGAGGGAAAGACTGCTGGTGGAGGACATCCGGTGACCCCCTGGGGACAGAAGACAAAGGGATTGAAGACCCGTAATCCGCGTAAACTTTCGAGCAAATATATTGTGCGTCGCAGGGCTAAGAAATAAAGGAAGAGGATTGGTATGTCGCGTTCGATAAAAAAAGGTCCATTTGTAGATGATCATCTCTCGAAGAAGGTAGATGAGGCGAACAAGTCTGGTCAGAAGAAGGTGATAAAGACATGGTCACGCCGATCTGTTATTCTTCCGGAGTTTGTAGGTCATACATTCGCGGTACACAATGGAAACAAATTCATACCGGTTTATGTTTCCGAGAACATGGTTGGGCACAAGCTTGGGGAATTTTCCCCGACACGTCAGTTCCGTGGTCACAGTGGTGCCGCTAAATCCGACAAATCCGCATCTGTAAAAAGATAGGTCTGGGGAGGAATTGTGGAATCTAAAGCTACAGTGCGTTATCTGCGTTCGACTGCGAGAAAGACCCGTCTGGTTGCGGATGCGGTACGTGGGATGATGGTTGGAGAGGCGTTGAGTCTTCTTGATCTTAACATAAATAAGAGAGTCGCAACTGATATTTCCAAGTTACTGAAGTCTGCTGTTGCCAACCTACAGAGCAAGCATACGGATGCAGCCATTGATGTCAATGAGCTTCGTATCAAGGAGATTTCTGTTGATGAGGGTCCAGTGATGAAACGGTTTCGTCCGCGGTCTCATGGCCGGGCATCACAGATTCTTAAACGTATGTGTCATGTAACTGTCACGGTTGCTAATTAACAGGAGGAGTTGTGGGTCAGAAAACAAATCCGGTGGGGTTGAGATTAGGTATAACCCGTTCCTGGTTTTCAAATTGGTTTGCCAAAGAGCGTTTTCCGGACTATCTCTACGAAGATCTTCTTATTCGCAATTATCTGCGGAAGAGACTCGAACATGGTGGAATTGCTGCTCTGGAGATAGAGCGTACTGCCAAGAGGGTCACAGTCGGGATTCATACATCCAGACCGGGAATTGTTATCGGAAAAAAAGGTGAGGAAGTAGAGCGGCTCAAGGGAGAACTGCAGCATCTTACTCAGAAAGAGATTCAGATCAATATTCGTGAGGTCAAGAAGCCTGAGATGGATTCTCAGTTGGTGGCCGATAACATCGCCCGCCAGGTTGAGAAGAGGGTTTCTTACAAGAAAGCCACGAAGAAAGCTATCTCAACTGCTATGAGAATGGGTGCTGAGGGAATAAAGATTCAGATTGCGGGACGTTTGAATGGTGCAGAGATAGCCAGAACTGAAACCTACAAGGAAGGTAGAATTCCGCTTCATACGTTAAGGGCGGATATAGATTATGCGACAGCTACTGCGCACACTACCTACGGGTGTGTGGGTATAAAGGTCTGGATCTGTAAAGGCGAAGTTATCAACCGTGTTGAGAAGCAGCCTGCCAAAGAAGGCGTGCACGCGTAGGAGGATTTTGAGATGCTGTCACCGAAGAAAGTTAAGTGGAGAAAAACTCAGCGCGGGCGGATGAGGGGACTTGCCACCCGGTGCAATAAAATTGATTTCGGCGAATATGGCCTTCAGGCCATGCAGCCGGGGTGGATCGATAACAGGCAGATTGAAGCGGCGCGTATTGCGATGACCCGTTTTATTAAAAGGGGTGGGAAGATCTGGATTCGTATTTTCCCTGACAAGCCTTTCACAAAGCATCCTGCTGAATCCCGTATGGGAAAAGGAAAAGGATCTCCTGAGGGCTGGGTAGCTGTAGTGAGGCCCGGAACAGTGATGTTCGAAATGGCTGGAGTAAAGGAAGAGACTGCCAGGGAAGCACTTCGTCTGGCGGCTCAGAAGCTTCCCATTCAGGCAAGATTTGTTGAAATCGAAAAATAAGGTGTAACCGAGAATGAAAACAAAAGAGATTCGTGATTTATCACCTGAAGAATTGACCAAGAAAATTGACGGCTGGGAAGAAGAGCTTTTTAATCTTCGCTTTCAGGCAAAAATGGGGCAGCTGGCCAACCCGTTGCAGCTCCGTCTTGTAAGACGTGATATTGCCCGGGGAAAAACAGTCCTGAATGAAAAGGTTAAAGTCGAGAGCGCTTCTGAAAAATAATGAGCAGAAGTGTGTGGTTCTGTTCCAAATGACCAAGGAATGAGAATGGCTGAAAGAAACAATCGTAAAGAACGTGTAGGTGTTGTCGTAAGTGACAAAATGGACAAGAGTGTCGTGGTGAAGATTGAACGGAAGTTCATGCACCCGGTATATGGAAGGATAGTAAGGACCAGCTCCAGATATATTGCTCATGATGAAAAAAACGAGAGCAAAGTTGGCGACACTGTGAAAATTATCGAGACTCGCCCGTTGTCAAGGACCAAGAGATGGCGGGTTGGAGAGATCCTGGAAAAAGCAAAATAATTCTCTTGTGAGCGAAAAAGGCAGAACGAGGAAAATATGATACAGGAAGAGACATGGTTGAACGTCGCCGACAATTCCGGCGCAAAAAAGGTTGAGTGTATCAAAGTGTTAGGCGGGACCAGCAGACGTTACGCCAGTATCGGAGATGTTATTATAGTCTCTGTCAAAGATGTTCTCCCTAATGGTGCTGTAAAGAAGGGTACTGTGGCAAAGGCGGTTATTGTGAGGACCACAAAAGAGTATGGCCGTAAAGATGGTACTTATATTCGTTTCAGTGATAATGCTGCGGTAATAATCAATGATACAGGGGAACCGAAGGGAACTCGTATTTTTGGGCCGGTTGCACGTGAACTTCGTGAGAAGAAATTCATGAGAATCGTGTCTCTGGCACCTGAAGTTCTTTAAGGATTGAGGAGATTTATATTATGGCATTCAGGCTTCGGAAGAATGACATGGTTCAGGTGATTTCCGGGGAGTATAAGGGCAAGACTGGTAAGATCCTGAAGGTTATTCCTGAAAAGAACAGAGCAATAGTTGAAGGTATCAATATGATCAAGAGGCACACAAAGCCCACTCCTAAAAACCAGCAGGGTGGAATAGTGGAGAAAGAGGCTTCTATTGATCTTTCGAATATTATGCTTTTGTGTCCAAAAACAGGTAAACCTACCCGGGTCGGTGTAAGTGTTCTTGAGAGTGGCAAAAGGGTAAGGTTTTCCAAAAAGGCTAAGGAGTTGATAGAGTGAGTACAGAGACAAAACAGGCTCCAAGGTTAAAGGAAAAGTATTTCAAGACCGTGGTCCCTGCGCTCATGAAAAGGTTTAATTACAAGAATGTAATGCAGGTTCCCAGACTTGAAAAGATTGTCCTCAATATGGGTGTTGGGGATGCGGTTGCTGATGCCAAGCTGATTGATGAAGCGGTGATGACACTTCGGGAAATCACGGGGCAGAAGCCGGTTGTGACAAAGGCCCGCAAGGCGATCTCCAATTTCAAACTGAGGGAGAATATGCCTATCGGATGTAAAGTTACCCTTCGTCAGGACCGGATGTGGGAGTTTTTCGATCGTCTGGTTTCCATAACGATTCCAAGAATCAGGGATTTTCGTGGTCTCTCCCGCAAGTCTTTTGACGGCAGGGGAAATTACACTATGGGAGTAAAGGAACAGATCGTATTTCTGGAAATTGACCGCGACAAGATTTCAAAGATTTCCGGGATGGATATCTGTATTTGTACATCCGCTGAAAATAATGATGAAGGAATGGCGCTTCTGGAAGAGATGGGGATGCCTTTCCGGAAATAACGCAGGAGAATTGATGTGGCTAAGAAAGCATTGATAGAGAAGAGCAGGAAAAAACCGAAATTTTCGACCCGTAAGTATACCAGATGCAGACGATGTGGCAGACCGCGGGCATTTATCCGCGATTTTGGCATCTGCAGGATCTGTTTTCGTGAAATGGCTCTGAAGGGTGAAATTCCCGGTGTGGTGAAAGCCAGCTGGTAAGCGTGGAGAAAGGGATTTAGGGATGTTGACCGATCAAATTGCAGATATGTTCAACCGTATTAGGAATGCGATTCAGGCAAAGAAACGTACAGTGAATGTGCCTGCTTCAAATCTTAAGAAAGAGATCACCCGTATTTTGTTTGAGAATCATTTCATCAGCAAATACGCTTTTGTCAATGAAGAAGGAAAGCAGGGTATTATCAAGATACTGCTCAAGTATGATGATGAACTGCGTAATTCCATTCAGGGCATAAAGAGAATAAGTACACCTGGACGTAAGCAGTACAAAGGGGCGCAGCAGCTTCCCAAGGTCCTTAACGGAATGGGAATAGCCATTGTTTCTACATCCAAAGGTGTAATGACCGACAAAGAATGCCGCAAGATGAATGTAGGCGGTGAGGTGATCGGAATAGTCTGGTAGCCTTTCTTAAGGCCAGAGGAATTTTGTAAATATAAAGGAGTAAAACTTGTCTCGCATAGGAAAAGTGCCAGTCAAAATACCAGGTGGGGTTCAGGTGTCTGTTGTCGGACAGAAGATCGAGGTGAAGGGGAGCAAGGGGACTCTTTCCCGCGAATTCCCCCGGGATCTCAAGATCGAGGTAAAGGACAACCAGGTTTTTGTTTCACCTGCAATTCAGAGTGAAAATGTCAAGGCACTCTGGGGTCTCTACAAGGTACTGATTGATAACATGGTTATCGGAGTCTCTCAGGGTTATAAGAAGATACTGGAGGTTGTCGGGGTGGGTTACAAGGCTGAGCTTAAGGGAAAAGATCTCAGCGTTGCAGCGGGTTTTTCCAGTCCCAAGATGTTCAAGGCTCGCCAGGGTGTCACCTTTACGGTGGATGGTGGAACAAAGATAACTGTAGAGGGGATTGATAAAGAGCTGGTAGGGCAGGCAGCAGCGGATATTCGTCGTATCAGACCGCCGGAACCTTACAAAGGCAAGGGGATAAGATACCTTGATGAGAAGATCAGAAGAAAAGCTGGAAAGACCGCTGGAAAATAATACACTGGAGCTGAAGAGATGAATAATTCTGAAAGAAGACTTATTGAACGTAAACGCAGGGCTGAGCGTGTGCGTAAATCTATTGCTGGAACTCCTGAAAGGCCTCGTTTGTGTGTGCGCCGCAGCTTGAATCATATCTATGCGCAGATTATTGATGATGTGAATCGCAGGACTCTGATTGAGGTCGGCAGCAGGGGTAGAGATTTTGCACAGAAAATAGCCGGTAAAAAAGTGACCAAAACGGAAATTTCCAAAATGATTGGTGAGATGCTGGCCGAGCAGGCAAAGGAAAAAGGTGTTACTACGGTGGTTTTTGACAGGAAGGGATATCTTTTTCATGGCCGGGTGAAAGCTCTGGCTGAGGCAGCCCGCAGTAAAGGGTTGGCTTTCTGAGTAGCGAAAGGGGACTTTGGGTTGAATAACGAAGAGATTTTAGCAAGCGGCGGTGAATCCCAGTTGACAGACCGTTTAGTGGCAGTCAGCAGATGTGCCAAGGTGGTCAAAGGGGGACGGCGATTTGGTTTCAATGCTTTAGTGGCTGTCGGGGATGGAAACGGCACTGTTGGTATTGGAATGGGAAAAGCGAATGATGTTACCGAGGCAATCCGCAAGGCGGTCGAGAATGCCAAGAAAAACGTGGTACAGGTCAGTCTCGTTGACGGAACTATACCTCATGAGGTAATAGGTCATTTTGGTGCTGGAAAGATTATTCTCAAGCCGGCGGCGCCGGGAACAGGCGTGATTGCAGGCGGACCAGCCCGTGCTGTTCTTGAACTGGCTGGAGTGCGGAATATTCTCACGAAGTGTCTGGGCACAACCAATGCTCATAACGTCGTAAAAGCAACTCTTCAGGGGTTACTCATGTTGAAGACACGCGATCAGATCCGTGATCTTCGTCAGGTCCCAGTATCCACAGGTGCATGATTGAAAGGTGAATGTAATGGCCAAGAAGTTGAAGGTTACACAGATTCGAAGCACGATCGGAAAGCTGGAAGATCAAAAGCGCACGGTTCGTGCATTGGGGCTGGGGAAAATCCGCAAGAGTATTATTCATAATGATACACCCAGCATTCGCGGGATGATCAATAAAGTTGTTCACCTGGTGCAAGTTGAAGAAGTGGATGGAGAATGAAATGCTGAGATTAAACGAGCTTAAGCCTGCAAAGGGTGCTAAGAAAGATGCCAAGAGAATTGGTCGTGGGACAGGCAGCGGGTCTGGATCAACTGCCGGAAAAGGAAACAATGGACACAGGGCCCGCAGTGGCTCTAGGGACAAGCTCTATTTTGAAGGTGGACAGACTCCCCTTACCAGGAGAATCCCCAAAAGAGGCTTTTTCAGTCCTTTCAAAGTCGAGTACCAGATTGTAAATGTCGGCAGTCTGGAAAAAATAGAGAATACCGGTAAAGAGATAACAGTGGAGCAACTCTATGAACTGGGACTGATTTATGAGATTGACAAGCCGGTAAAGATCCTCGGTGATGGAGAATTGACGAAAGCGGTTTCGGTAAAGGCACACTCTTTTTCCAAAACTGCCAGAGAAAAAATAGAAAAAGCCAAAGGGAAAGCAGAGGTCGTAAGTCGTGCTTGAGACTTTCAAGAACATATTCAGGATTCCGGAGTTAAAGAAGCGTATACTCTTTACGCTCTTTATCATCTTTATTTACCGGGTCGGAGGGCATGTTCCTACTCCTGGAATTGATCCAAGAGTATTGTCCGATTTTCTTGCGCAATCGCAGAATTCACTTTTCGGACTTTATGACATGTTCGTTGGTGGCGCGTTTAAAAGGGTGACGGTTTTTGCTCTTGGTATAATGCCCTACATCAGTGCATCGATTATCATTCAGTTGCTGGGAACTGTATTTCCCTATTTCCACAAGCTTCAAAAGGAAGGCGGGGAGGGCCGTAAGAAGCTTACGCAGTATACCCGTTATGGAACAGTTCTTCTTTCAATAATACAGGCAGTAGGTATCAGCATTTTCCTTCAGAGCATTACTTCTCCGGTAACCGGACTGAAGGCTGTCAATCCTGATCTTGAAGGAATAAGATTTACATTGCTTACCACGCTGAGTTTAACGACCGGTACCATGTTGATCATGTGGCTGGGAGAGCAGATCACCAACCGTGGACTTGGTAATGGAATATCTCTGATAATTTTTATCGGTATTATTGCGCAATTGCCTGATGCGGTTCTGGCGGAGATTCAACAGGTTGTAGCCGGGACTCGTCATCCATTTATGGAACTGGTGATTCTGGCAGTGATTCTCAGTATGACAGCATTTATCGTGATGATGACTCAGGCGACAAGACGTATTCCGATACAGACTCCAAAGAAGGTTGTAGGTAATAAGATGTATGCTGGGCAGAATACAGTTCTGCCGCTCAGACTGAATATGGCTGGAGTGATTCCGATTATTTTCGCATCATCGATAATGACTTTTCCCGGTATGATTCGCAGCTTTTTTCCTGAATCTGCACTGATGGAGGATCTTTTCAGGTGGTTTGCTCCGGGAGGGGTTCTTTATTCATTGAGCTTCGCGGTGTTAATTATTTTCTTTACCTATTTTTACACTGCGATCATTTTTAATCCTCTTGATATCGCGGACAATTTGAAGCGGTCCGGAGGGTTTATCCCGGGTATCAGGCCTGGAAAGAAGACTGCGGAGTTTCTGGACAATGTTCTGACACGAATAACTCTGCCTGGATCGGTTTTTCTGGCGTTTATTGCGATAGTACCATTTTTGATGATGGGTGCTATGAAGATCAATTTTTACTTTGGCGGGACGAGTGTTCTGATTGTTGTGGGAGTCGCTCTGGATACTCTTCAGCAGCTTGAATCTCATTTGCAGATGCGTAATTATGAGGGTTTTATGAAGAAAGGAAAGTTACGCGGCAGACGGTTTTAGTTCTGCCGATTGTGGTATATAAATTATGGCGAAGAATGATTCGATACAGGTGGAGGGTACGGTAACTGAGACTTTGCCAAATGCTTCGTTCAAGGTGATGCTTGAAAACAAGCATGAAATACTGGCACATATTTCGGGAAAGATGCGAATGAATTATATTCGAATCCTTCCCGGGGACAAAGTCCTGGTTGAACTTTCACCCTACGACTTGACTCGTGGAAGAATTGTTTACAGATACAAGTAAAGGGGTGCTATTTTGAAAGTGCGTGCATCGGTAAAGAGAATATGCAACGGATGCAAAGTCATCAAGAGGAAAGGTACTGTACGGGTAATCTGCGCAAAAAACCCGAAACACAAACAGCGCCAGGGATGATTGCATATTGCAGTCAGATTAAATCGAAAAATGAATACAGAATCCGGAATAAGGGGGTTTTAAAGTGGCTCGTGTAGCAGGAGTCGATATTCCAAATAATAAGTGTGCCGAAATAGCCTTAACCTATGTGTTTGGTGTCGGCAGGTCGACAGCTAAGGCGATACTGGAGAAAGCCGGAATCGACTTTACCAAGAAAGTGAAGGATCTTTCCGAGGAAGAACTGGATCGTATCAGGCGTATTATTGACAGTGAGTATCAGACAGAGGGTAACCTCAGGAGTGCAGTACGCATGAATATCAAGCGTCTGATGGACATTGGTTGTTATCGTGGTCTAAGGCATCGTCGTGGTTTGCCTGCCAACGGGCAGCGTACCCGTACGAATGCAAGGACGAGGAAGGGTCCGCGTAAGACGATTGCCAATAAGAAAAAAGCATCTGTTAAGGGCTGATGAACATTTCAGATGAGAGAGGTTTTACGAGATGAATAAAGAGAGCAGTGCCAGTACCAGGAAAATCAAAAAAAAGGCCTCTGCAGAGGGTGTAGCTCATATCAGAGCGACATTCAACAACACAATTATCAATGTTACAGACGCTAATGGCAATGTTGTGGCGTGGAACACACCTGGAAAATCCGGGTTCAAGGGATCGCGCAAGAGCACTCCATTTGCAGCGGGAATTGCCGCTGAGGTAGTTGGAAAGATGGCTTATGATGCCGGAGTGAGGAAGGTGGAGGTACATCTGAGGGGTGCCGGTAATGGTCGGGAGAGTGCGATCAGGGCTCTTGCAGCAGCCGGTATCAGGATTGTTGCGATTAAAGATTTCACGGCTGTGCCGCATAATGGTTGCAGGCCGCCAAAACGCAGAAGAGTATAATAATCAATTTTATCGTATAGACTGAGGAGAAAAGAACATGGCAGTTTATCATGGTCCCCGATGCAGGCAGTGCCGCAGGGAAGGCGTGAAGCTGATGCTTAAAGGGGAGCGGTGCAAATCGGAGAACTGTGCTGTTGAGCGCAGACCATTTCCACCGGGAATGCGTGTTTCAAAAAGAAGGCGTACATCGACCGAATACAACCTGCAGTTGCGTGAGAAACAGAAGATACGTCGCATTTACGGCGTTCTGGAAAAACAGTTTGAGCTTTACTTTGGGACTGCTGCCAGGTCGAGTGGAGTGACGGGTGAGAAATTGCTCCAGATTCTCGAAATGCGCCTGGATAACATTATCTACCGTCTGGGCCTCGCACCATCTCGGTCAAGTGCCAGGTTGCTTGTGTTGCACAATCATTTCCGGGTAAACGGTAAAAAGATAAATATCCCATCTTACCAGGTAAAGGCCGGGGATACGATTCAGGTAAGAGAGAAAAGCAAGAACCTTGAAATAATCCATAGTTCATTAAAGGCTTTGCGGGACATTCCGGAGTGGTTAACCATTGACAAAGTCAAACTGGAAGGATCTGTGATCCGTGTTCCAGAGCGGGCAGCCATACCGGTTAACGTTCAAGAACAGCTCGTAGTCGAACTGTACTCCAGATAAAAGGGAGATTTTAAACGAAATGAAATGGAAAAGCTTGATGATGCCTAAAGGCATCCAGATCGAGAATCCAGAAAACATCCCGAATTTTGCGCGGGTGATTGTTGAGCCACTTGAGCGAGGCTGGGGGCACACCATCGGGAATTCTCTTCGCAGAATTCTTCTTTCCTCTTTGCAGGGTGCTGCTGTGACATCGGTGAGAATCAATGGTGCAATGCATGAGTATTCGACTCTGGAAGGGGTGGTGGAGGATGTTACTGACATTATTCTGAACATAAAGCAGCTCAGGATTAAACTGCATGCTGATCATGACACCACGCTGAGACTTGAAGTGAGCGGTGAGGGAGAAGTCAAGGCAAGTGATATAGAAAAGAACCCTGATGTCACGATTCTCAATCCGGACCTTCATATCGCCACAATCAACTCTGATGCAAAGCTTAAGATTGAAATGCGTGTATCAGACGGCAGGGGTTATGCCCCGGCAGAGATGAACAGGCGGGAAGAGGACCCGGTTGGCACAATTCCAATAGACGCACTTTTCTCACCGATTACAAAAGTCAATTATGTGGTCGATAATACGCGTGTGGGACAGCGTACCGATCTTGACAAGGTAACTTTTGAGGTGTGGACAGACGGCAGCATATCGGTGGAAGATGCGATGGGTTATTCCGCCAAGCTGCTCTACGATCATCTTGAAATTTTTATCAACATTGAGGGTGAATTCGAGCCTGTTCAGGAAGCAATTCATGATGAAAAGACCGAAAAGCTTCGTCAGTTGCTGAAGATGAGAGTTGATGAACTCGAACTTTCGGTCAGGTCGAATAACTGCCTGAGAGCGGCCAATATCCATACTCTTGCTGATCTGGTCCGTAATCAGGAGTCGGATATGCTGAAGTACAAGAATTTCGGAAGAAAGTCGCTTGTTGAGTTGAACCAGGTACTGTCGAATCTGGGGCTTACATTCGGAATGGATGTAGACAAAATTATGGGTTCCAGCCACGAGTAACCTGTTTATATTTAGTCAAACGGAATGAGTAAAATTCAGAGAAGGTATTAACAATGCGTCATCTGGTATCTGGACGGAAATTAAACAGAACAGCTAGTCACCGTCGGGCAATGCTTTCCAATCTGGCAATATCGATTCTGGACAAGGAGAGGGTTACAACAACTCTTGCCAAGGCCAAAGAGGTGCGCAGTGTAGTGGAGCGCCTTATAACCTATGGCAAGCAGGGTGGGCTTCATGCGATACGCATGGCATCCCGCAGAATCAACGACAAGGCGGTGTTGAAGAAACTATTCGATGATATTGGGCCTTCATTCAAGGACCGTGAGGGCGGATACACCCGCATTATAAAGATAGGCGAACGTAAGGGCGACAATGCCCCGATGTCTATCATTGAGCTGGTTGGACGTGGTGGTACAGAAGCTGTCAGGAAACGCAAAAGGAAGCCGAAGGCAAAAGCTGCTCCTCAGGCGGCGGGTGCCACTGAACAGGTACAGAGTGCTGAAACAGCCGCTCCTTCTGAAGCTTCTTCTGAAAAATCCTCTTCGGAAACTGAAAAATAAACTCAAAGCGGTCAGTAATGACCGCTTTGAGTTAATCTTGTGTACTTTCCCTGAAAGGACATATATATGGCAGTAAGTTACAAAGAACTTGGTTTTGTAAATACCCATGAAATGTTTAAAAAAGCTATGGAAGGCGGTTACGCTATTCCGGCTTACAATTTCAACAACATGGAACAGATCCAGTCCATTATCACTGCATGCGGGAAATCCAATTCACCGGTGATCATGCAGGTTTCAAGCGGAGCGAGGAAGTACGCCAATTCCACTCTTCTGAGGTACATGGCTCAGGGTGCGGTGCAGATGGCGAGAGATGCCGGTTACAATATTCCTGTTGCTCTTCATCTTGATCATGGTGACACTTTCGAACTCTGTGTATCCTGTATTGAGAGCGGTTTTTCATCTGTTATGATTGACGGGTCTCATCATCCTTACGAGCAGAATGTCGAGTTGACAAAGAAAGTTGTTGAGTATGCTCACAAGTATGATGTTACTGTTGAGGGTGAGCTGGGGGTTCTTGCCGGTATCGAGGATGATGTTCAGGCGGCCAAGTCTATTTACACTCAGCCGGAACAGGTTGAGGATTTTGTCAAGAAGACCGGTGTGGATTCACTGGCTATCTCTATTGGTACATCGCATGGTGCATACAAGTTCAAGCCTGAGCAGTGTACAAAGGATGAGAGCGGGGTATTGGTTCCTCCTCCTCTTCGTTTTGATATTCTTGAAGAGATCGAGAAGAGGATTCCTGGTTTTCCGATTGTTCTGCACGGGGCCAGCTCGGTTCTTCCTGAATATGTGAAGATAATCAATGAAAATGGCGGAAAACTCAAGGCTGCAGTAGGAATTCCCGCAGAACAGCTTCGCAGGGCGGCAAAATCTGCTGTCTGCAAGATCAATATCGATTCTGACGGCAGGCTGGTAATGACAGCAATAATAAGGAAGACTTTTGCCGAGAAGCCTGAGGAGTTCGATCCCAGAAAGTATCTTGGACCGGCTCGTGAGGAGCTTATTAAGATGATGATCGACAAGAACGAAAACGTTCTGGGAAGTGCCGGAAAAGCGTAATTTTCTGATTAGAATTTTTTGTGAAGAAGGGAATCCGATTTACGGATTCCCTTCTTTGTTTGCGCCCGGCAGGGCGCAGGCATTTGACAGTGTAAATACCTTTGAAAAACTATTCATGCTTTCCATTTGTTTGCTTTAAGATCTTCCATATTTTGATGCAATGCAGATGTGAATTATATTGTTTCTATACGTAAACTACTTTAAGCTTCTCTCTGAAATCTGAAAGGTACACCTGTCATCACATTGAAGGACCTTTCTGGAAAACAGGAAATCTTGAGACTCCTGATGAAATTACGAGTGATTGCAGCATTTTTAACCATTGTTTGCCTGAATGGTTATTCCCAGATATCACTTGATGATTATTATGAGCATTGCAGATCGTCCTGCTACTGATAACTTCATATCGAGTGTGGTTTGCACATTTCGATCAACCTATCGATAAATCTATCCTGCTCCGGATTTACGGCTCTCCTTACCGGCTCCTGCATGAACCACTCAACTGATTCACGTATTGCTGCGACAAAGGTTTTTTTGCAGGAGAATCCCGGGACAAACTTTTTGATTTTAGAATTGTCAAATACCCCATTCTCTTTTTTGTCACCAAAGAGAGCTCCGCGAGCTTCCGGATAAACCTGTGACAGGGCTTTAGAAGGAATATATTCCACAACCGGTTCTCTTCCAAGTGTGGCGCCAAGGATTTGGTATATCTTATTCCAGGAAAGGGCTTCATCGCTGGTTATATGAAAAGCTTCACCTATGGCATTGAGATTACCTGCAAGTCCTCCCAGACCTGCTGCAAAATCAGAAGCTGCTGTAAGAGTCCAGAGTGATTCGCCTCTGTCATGGATTATAATGGGCCTTCCATCGAGGATACGTTGAGCCACAGTGAAATCATTTCCGCACAGAGGGGAGGGGATCCATTGATTACCGAATGTGTGAGATGGTCTGACAATGGTGACCGGGAAGAGTGGGCTGTTTACACTCCAGAGATACTCTTCGCATCTGATCTTATCCTGGGCGTAGTGCCAGAATGGATTACCAAGAGGTGTCTGTTCTGTAATGGGTATTTTTTTATGGGGTTTTTCATAGACTGTCGCGCTGCTGATAAAGATGAATTGACCTGTTCTGCCTTTGAATATCTCATAGTCCACTTTTAAATGATCCGGGACAAATGCGAAGAAGTCGATGACACAATCAGACTCAATACCGGCAAGGGCTTTTTTGAATTCTTCAGTATTGTTCCTGTCTGCTCTGATATGGGTGTACAGGGGAGGGACAGGTCGTTTTCCGGTTGTTACAACTGTGATGGAGTTACCTTTCTGGTAGAGGGCTGCCGCTACTTCTGAGGAGATATTTCCTGTTCCGCCGATTATCACTACTTTCATGTTTCTTGCCTTTGTTTTTACTCGTTTTCCGCTTAAATATAACATGAGAAATATACAGGATTTATCCTCAAGGAGAGATTGAATTTTTAAGAGGAGAGAGAGATAATAAAGGAATTAAGGTCAAGAGAAGGGGAACTCGTGCAGAGATGCGGAGGAGGGGGTGAAATAGTGAAATAAGGCATCAAATCATAAAATTATCTCTGGGGTGAAACAATGACTTAAGCGTTTAATTCACAAATTCATCCTGGAGGTGACACAGGAAAAGATCTGGTACACGGGGAGGGGGAGGTTTCCGGAAAAACACCCCTTCAGAAAACCTGATTGCATTTTTCAGAGCTTAAACCATTTTATAGGACACTTTTTATTGATCAGGAGGTTTTTTATGAGTGCAGGGCTGTTAAGACGAACTGTTTTTCTTTCATTGTTTGCCTTTTCCTTCTGTTTTGGACAAGACAAACAAGCCTCGCCTGAGGGAGGGAGTTTTGCTCTGGGAGGAATACTCGGAGATCATCCCTGGGGTGGTGGGACTGTGAAATACTGGTTTACTGACGCTCTGGCTGTAGATGGATCAGTAGGGTATAGATGGGGTCTGCATTTACAGGCAAGTTTCACACACAACAAAGAGTACTTTGATTTCCCCAAAGGCGACATGATGCTTAGTTTCGGTGGCGGATTATGGACAGAGATAGGTTTTGGTTTTCAAATGGGTCTTCAGGGTAAAGTGGGAGCTGAATGGTTTATGCCCTGGGCTCCTTGGGGAGTATTCGTGAATTATCTTCCAGTTATCAATTTTATGCATTTTTATGTAGGTGACCTGTTTTATACGTGGGTTGCAGGCGCGAGGTTTTATTTCTGACCTAAAAAGAAAAAATGTGTTTACGGGCCGGATTTTTTCCGGCCTTTTTTTGGGTTAAGATCCTCTGACTGCCTCTGTAACTAACTATCGCTTAGTCCTCCTGAGCATTTTCCACAATTGCCGCTACATATCGAAATTGAGAGTTATCCAGAGTAGATTATAGTGAGCCTGCGATGTAACAGAATGTTTATGAAGTTACATCGATAGGAAGAGAACGAAGATCATGGACTTTTTTCAGAATGGGATGTTTTTTTGAGGAATTCCATTCAGTTTTTGTAGCAAGGTTGCATGGATCAGGGGTAATTAATCATATTGTATTTCCTTTGTGGATTTTTTTACCGGCTAATATAGAAAGGGAAATTTACAAATGAAGGTAATGCCGGTCAAGCGGGCACTTATCAGTGTGTCAGACAAAACGGGTGTAGTGGAATTTGCACGCGAACTGGTGAAAAACGGTGTGGAGATACTTTCTACCGGGGGGACATCGAGAAGCCTCAAAGAGAGTGGGGTTGCGGTAAAATCTGTGGATTCCTACACCGGACATCCTGAGATTATGGATGGCCGAGTAAAGACTCTTCATCCTCGTGTCCATGGGGGAATCCTGGCGATAAGGGATAATCCTGAGCATATAAAGCAGATGGCAGAGAATGGAATTGAGCCCATAGACCTGGTTGTAGTCAATCTGTATCCTTTTGAGAAGACTGTTCTCAGGAAAGATGTGACTATTGAGGAGGCGATAGAGAATATTGATATCGGGGGGCCGACGATGGTCAGGAGTGCGGCCAAGAACCATGCCTATGTTACAATTGTAGTTGATCCTGGTGATTACGACCTTATTCTAGATGAGATTTCAAAGTTCGGCGGGGTCACATTTGAGAGCCGGAAGTATCTGGCTGTGAAAGCATTTCGCCATACTGCGGATTATGATGCCAATATCGACAAGTACCTCAGTGATGTTTATCTTGGAGAGAAGATACTGCGGATCTCTTATGGAAAAGGTTCTTCCCTTCGTTATGGAGAGAATCCGCATCAGAGCGCGGTTTTTTTCAGGGGAAAGAGCCAGGAGCCATCTGTAGCCAATGCATGTCAGTTGCATGGGAAAGAGTTGTCTTTCAACAATATCGTTGATGGTGATGCTGCGTTAGAGGTTATAAAAGAGTTTTCAGATTCTCCCTCGGCAGCCGTAATCAAACATACAAATCCCTGTGGACTGGCAACGGGAAATACACTGGCTCAGGCGCTGGAGGCGGCCTGGTCGGGAGATCCAATCTCTGCTTTTGGCAGCATTATAGCGGTCAACCGGGTTTTGGACAAAGATGCGGCTGAGGTTCTTGCAGGGCGGTTTGTGGAGATGATAATAGCTCCGGATTTTACACCGGATGCGCTCCAGTATCTGAAAGAGAAGAGCATGGTTATAAGGCTTCTTGCGGTTGGAGAACTGGCTGGAAGCGAGAAGGAAGCATTCACATTGAAGCATGTTACAGGCGGTCTTTTGTGGCAGTATCGTGATACGGGTGTCAGTGAAAAATGGGAGTCTGTGACTGCTCAGGCATTTCCTCCGGAAAAGGAGATGCTGGGGTGTTTTGCCTGGAGAGCCTGCAAGCACGTGAAATCAAATGCTATAGTTCTGGCGCAGGAGTATGCTCAGGGTGTTTACAGAGTTCTGGGTATGGGTGCGGGTCAGCCAAACCGTGTAGATGCGCTCAGGAAGCTTGCCGTTCCAAAGGTTTGTGAGAATCTTGCCCGGGAGTACCAGAATGAGGGCAAGTCAGTTCCCGGGGATTTAAAGTTTGCCGAATTTGAGGACATGGTTATGGCTTCGGATGCGTTTTTTCCTTTCCCGGATGCGATTGAGGAAGCGCATAGTGCGGGTATAAGGTATATAGTGCAGCCCGGAGGATCAAAGCGGGACGGGGAAGTGGTAGAGGCTTGTAACCGGTATGGAATGTCTATGGTTTTTACGGGAATGCGGCATTTTTGTCACTAAGCACGGCATTGTTTTTGCAGCATTCTGGGTCGATTTGTTTGAAATCATAAATGAGTATAAATATTAAAGGAAAATTGGCGTATATGGCAAAACATCTGGTAATAGTGGAGTCGCCTGCGAAGTGCAAGACCATATCCAAGTATCTGGGGAAGGATTTTGCGGTGCGGGCAACGATGGGGCACATAATAGATTTGCCTGAAAAAGAGTTGGGTGTGGACCTGGAGAAGGATTTTCGTCCCAAGTACACAACCTCCAAGGGGAAACGTCGCATACTTCGTTCTCTCCGTGATGAGGCATCGAAGGTGGAGGATGTTTATCTCGCACCCGACCCTGACCGTGAAGGGGAAGCTATTGCCTGGCATGTAGCTGAGTCTATAAAGAATGAGAACACAAGTGTAAAGAGGGTGATGTTCAATGAGATCACCAGGCGCGCGGTGCTTTCTGCATTTGAGAATCCCAAAGAGATTGACATGAACAAGGTCAATGCTCAGCAGGCGCGGCGTATACTTGACCGGATCGTGGGTTATCAGGTTTCCCCGATTCTCTGGCGGACTGTTTTCAGGGGGTTGAGTGCCGGACGGGTGCAGTCTGTTGCTCTTCGTCTGATATGTGAGCGCGAAGAAGAGATAAAGGCGTTCAAACAGATGGAGTACTGGTCTATTCATGGAACTTTCGAATATGAGAAATCATCCTTTTCCGCAAAGCTCTTCTCTATTGACGGGAAAAAGGGTGACCAGGAGCATGCGCTTATCCCCGATGAGGCTGCAGCCAAGGCTATTATAACCCGTCTGAGCGGGGTAGATTACAGCATAAAGGATGTGACCAGGTCTGAGAAGGTTCGCAAGCCTTATCCGCCGTTTATCACCAGTACTTTGCAGCAGGAAGCGGCCAGGAAGCTGGGATTTTCGGCTGCAAAGACAATGATGATAGCGCAGCAGCTCTATGAGGGATTGGAACTTGGCGAACTGGGTTCAATGGGGTTAATCACCTACATGCGTACCGATTCGACGCGTATAGCCACGGAGGCCTTGCAGGATGCATCAAAGGTTATAAAGGAGCTTCTGGGCGACAAGTATCTTCCTGCGGCACCAAGATTATATGGCAAGAACAAGAACGCACAGGACGCACACGAAGCGATCAGGCCATCGCAGGTGAATCTTGATTTCTCTCCTGACAGGATGAAACAGTATCTCTCACGGGATCAGCATCGTCTGTACGAACTGATCTGGAAGCGTTTTCTGGCTTCACAGATGGAAAATGCAGTTTTCGATTCTACAAGGGTTGATATAGAGGGTGATGGATGTGTGTTCCGTGCTACAGGCAGTATCATAAAGTTTGATGGATTTCTTGCTCTTTACGATGAGACTGTGGAAGACAGTTCCGAGTCGGGCGAGAGTCAGAATGAGAGACTTCCGAATCTTTCTGCCCACAAGCCGGTTACTCTGAAGGAACTTCTTGATAAGCAGCACTTTACGCAGCCCCCCCCCCGTTACACTGAAGCATCGCTGGTGAGGGAGCTTGAGGACAAGGGGATAGGAAGGCCGAGTACTTATGCTCAGATTATTGATACACTGAAGAGACGCAAGTATGTAAATGTTGAATCGCGTCGGTTTGTGCCATCTGAGGTGGGTATGATGGTCAAGAACATACTTGTAAAGGAGTTCTCCAGTGTTTTTGACGTAGGTTTTACAGCCGACATGGAATCATCGCTGGACAAGGTAGAGGTGGGAAATGCCGACTGGGTGCAGGTGCTCAGAGATTTTTACGGTCCATTTTCCAGCCGTCTGGCCGATGTACGTCAGAGTATAAAAGATCTGCGGGCGCAGAACCAGGAGGTTACAGAGCGGACATGTCCCGAATGCGGGAAGCATCCGCTGGTGATTAAATGGAGCAGAAACGGCAAATTTCTTGCCTGTCAAGGTTTTCCGGCATGTAAATACACCGAGCCGCTGGAAAAGATGGATGTTGTCCAGACCGATGAGAAATGTGACAAATGCGGTGCATCGATGGTGATTCTTACTATCAACGGGAACCGTTTTCTTGGCTGTTCAAAATTTCCTGAGTGCAGGAATACCAAATCGATGTCTACCGGAGTGCGTTGTCCTCAGGAGGGTTGTGAGGGGACGATTGTCGAGCGTAAGACCCGTCGTGGAAAGGTTTTCTATGGCTGCAGTGCTTATCCCGGGTGTACATTTGCGACCTGGGACCGTCCTGTTGACCAGAAATGCCAGAAGTGCGGTTTTCCGATGATGGTTTACAGGGAGACGAAGCGTAAGGGTGCGGTCATGAGGTGTATCTCATGTAAAGACGAGATACCGGCAAAGCAGAGCACACCTGAAGTGACTGCGGAAGTTTGAGGAAACCGGGCGATACATTGGGTACAGTTGCCATTATTGGAGCCGGGCTGGCGGGCAGTGAAGCTGCTTTGGTTCTGGCCAGAAACGGTATTTCTGTCGATCTTTTCGAGGCCCGTCCTGAGCGGATGACTCCTGCGCACAAGACCGGGTATCCTGCAGAGTTAGTCTGCTCAAACTCCTTCAAATCCAATCAACTTCCATCGGCACATGGTCTTTTAAAAGCGGAACTGTCAATTCTGGGAAGTCCAGTTCTGGAGGCGGCAAAGAGATGTGCAATTCCTGGCGGGTCTGCACTTGTAGTTGACCGTGAGGCTTTTTCCGCTGAGGTGGAAAGGCTTATCAGAGAAGAGCCGGGTATAAGGTTAATTCGTCAGGAGCTTAAAGAGCCTCCCTTATCATACCGTTGCTGCATAATTGCTGCGGGTCCCCTTGCATCGGAGGACCTTACAAACTGGCTTGCAGAGACTTTCTCCGCATCATCTCTGCATTTCTACGATGCCATAGCTCCGATTGTGTCGGCAGATTCACTTGACATGTCAATAGTATTCAGCGCATCGAGGTGGGAAGATGGCGAGGGGGATTATCTCAACTGTCCATTTTCCGAGGAGCAATACCGGGTTTTTTACGATACCTTAAGGGAAGCGGACAGGGTTATTGCGCGGAGTTTCGAGAATCAGAAATTTTTTGAAGCTTGTCTTCCTATTGAGGTTGCGGCGCAGAGGGGTTATGAGGCGCTCGCGTTTGGTCCTCTAAGGCCTGTGGGTCTTATTGATCCCCGCACAGGCAAACGTCCTTTTGCAGTGTGTCAATTAAGGAGAGAGAAACTTTCAGGGGAGAGTTACAATCTGGTAGGGTTTCAGACCCGGCTCACTATCCCTGAGCAGAAGCGTGTTTTCCGTTTGATACCAGGAATGGAGAAAGCCGAATTCCTGCGATTTGGAAGCATTCATCGTAATACCTATCTTGATTCTCCAAAGCTTCTTTGTGAGGATCTTTCTTTTCATAGCAACAGATCGCTTTTTCTGGCAGGTCAGATTTGCGGCAGTGAGGGGTATACCGAGAGTGTGGTAACCGGGCATCTGGCTGCTGCTGCAGTTGTGGCGAGGGTCAGGGGTGAAACTTTTGTGGTGCCTCCTGCCGAGACTGCGCTTGGTTCACTGTTACGCCATGTTACCTGTTCTGAGGAGAAGAGCTTTACACCTAGCAATATCCATTTCGGCCTGTTTCCGCCTCTTGAGGAAAAGAGGAAGGGGAGGGGTTGGAAGAAGGAGAAGAAAGAGCTTCTTTGTGACAGGGGGGTGAAGGGAATGATAGACTGGAGCCTGAAGACAGGGCTGGTGAGGGGCAGTGAGGCTAAACAGAGCCAGTCAGTGCCTGCTTGATTTCTTCAGGGATTCTTCTTGCTCTTCCATCAGATCTCATGCATGCCAGCCTGATGTTCCCTTTGACAAGCAATACTCCGGATTCATTTTTAATGGTTGTTTCAAAACCGATTGTTGCCGCAGTGATTTCATTTACAATTGACTGGACGTCCAGAAGATCGTTGTATCGTGCCGGTGCGCGGTATTTGACATTTGCTTCGATTACAGCGAACAGGATATTATTTTTCTGATATTCGGAAAGATCCACTCCCTGTTTTCTCAGCAGTTCTGTTCTGCTTCGTTCCATGTATTTCAGGTAGTTGGCGTAATATACCACATTTCCGCAGTCGGTGTCTTCGTAGTAGATTCTGATTTTCATTTACTTGACCTCTATGTTGTATTCTTTGATTTTGCGCCAGAGTGTAGAACGGGAGATACCCAGTTTTCTGGATGCCTCGGTATAGTTAAAGTTGGTCAATATCAGAGTCTGAGAGATGTGTCTTTTTTCCATTTCTGCAAGGGTAAGCACTTCTCCGGAATCGGGACTGGAGTCCTGGGTTGGTCCTGAGAGCAGCAGCCTGTTTCGGAACATGGATTCCGGAAGGTCTTTTTCTGTAATTTCGCCTCCTTCGGCCAGGACTACTGCATGTTCCAGGATATTTTCCAGTTCTCTTATATTTCCCGGATAGTCATAGTTGGCAAGAATAGCTTCTGCTGCCTTGGAAAACCGGCTAATGTGTTTGTTAAGGAGTTGATTGTATCTGTGGACAAAGAGACGGATGAGATTTGGAATAGTCTCTTTTCTCTCGCGTAAAGGGGGCAAGTACAGATAGAAAACGTTAAGGCGGAAAAAGAGGTCTTCTCTGAATTTCCCCTGTTCCATAAGGCGGGTAAGGTCCTTGTTTGTTGCTGCGATAATCCTCACATCGACCGATCTGCTTGTTGTCTCACCTATTCTGCGGAATTCCCTTTCCTGGAGGAAACGCAGGAGTTTGACCTGTGCCTGAGCAGAGAGTTCTCCCACTTCATCAAGAAAAAGTGTTCCCAGATGAGCTTCTTCGACCAGACCTGGTTTATCCCTGTCGGCTCCGGTGAATGCGCCTTTTTTGAAACCGAAGAGTTCACTTTCGAAGAGTGTATCCGGTATTGCTCCGCAATTCATGGCCACAAATCGCCCATCGACTCTTTTTGACATGCGGTGGATTATTCTGGAGAAGAATTCTTTTCCGGTTCCGCTTTCTCCGCCAATCAGAATAGTTGAATTTGTGGGGGAGATTTTCATTGCAAATTTAAGAATCTTCTCCATCGATGGTGAACCTGCCATCAGGTCAGAGAGGAACTGTTGTTCAAGCTGGATCTGGTCATCCTGTCTCTCAATCCGCAGTGCGAGTTTATCCAGGACGGATTTGAGGTCGGTCATCTTAAATGGTTTTACCAGATAGAATGCGGCGCCATTTCGGAGGGCGTTTGTGGCTTCTTCCAGCTCGTTCATTGTTGTAAAGACCACAATCTCCGCACTGTATCTGGTGCGGATATAGCTAACAATATCAAGCTCGATCATGGGCATCTGCTGGATATCTAAAAACACGATTCCGATTTGGGATTGATCGAAGGCTGACAGAGCTTCTGCCTGAGAGCCGGTCTCAATCACATGGAGTCCATGTAAAGAGAGGTTTTCTCTTATCCTGGCACGGAAAGGGATATCTGAGGAGATAACCAGAACAGATTTATTAATTTTACCGGTTGTATTTGAGATTATTGACATAGCATTTTTTATGCAGTTGAACTGGAAAAAAGTTTATTTTTACACCAGTTCTGTAATTTAATAAAATACGTTTTAGAAGCCGTCTCTACAACGGCAGTTCCTGAATATTCTTTACAGGTATTTTTGATGGGATTTTCTTTAAGCAGGGTTTCTATCACTCGTGTCAGACT
>JAAYIG010000042.1 GCA_012523595.1 Fibrobacter sp. | reverse complement strand
GCATTTATCGGCATTTATCGGCATTTATCGGTGGCATTTATGCCGCCTCTAGCCAAGTAAAGCCCGTTTAAACGGGCTTTTCTTGCGTGGAGGCGTCATTTATGACGCCTTCTGCTGAGGCTTCTTTTTCTTATGAGTAAAAAGCTTCACCCCCACGTGTTTCCTTCCCAAAACAAAGCCTACTGTCGCGCCCAGCACTGTCCCGATAATATGATTGAAAAGAAAGCGGAAAACCCCGGACAGAAGTCCAAATATCAGCTTCAAAACCAATGAAATAAGTCCTGCTACCCTGCAAATAACCCAGAATGGAAAACGTATGATTTTGCCAACCATAGTCTGTCTCCTTACTTTAAGAATCTGTTCTGTATCTGTATTACCTATGCTTTCTGCTTAGATAACCTGAAACAAATTAAGAACCAAAAAACCTTTTCTGTCTAAATCCAAAATAATCACTTCTAATCAATATAATTGTTAAAATCTTCTCCTCTGCTATAATTAAACCATCTTCAATCATGTTAATCAATGTAAATCATAAATTAAAAACCTCTACCCAGAGAAAATCAAAATAATCACCATCAATCAGTTAGAATGTATTAAATTCCTAATCAGATTTCCTTCCGAACTTATCCAATATTTCCCTGTTTAAAACAGATGACCAACAATACCAGGCTGATTCATCCCCATGATTAGTTTTTTAAAGATGCATTCAGCCGCATAGAGATAATGCGAAGCTTTGTTGAGCACTATCTTCTCCCCGAAGACAAGGTGCTTATCGATCCTTTAACACTGGAAGCGGTAAAGGACAGCCACATCAACCCTGAACTTCAGGAGTTTTTCTCCGATGTGGTATATGCGGGTTTAACACCCGATGGATCGGAGCATGTTTATCTTCTGTTTGAACATAAAAGTTACCCTGATCGCAAAATCGGAGTACAATTGCAGGAGAACATTGCCATGGTGCTCCAGTATCATCAGAGGCAACACAGCAGAGAAAGCGTCCTATCGTTTTATCCATAGTGATCTGCCAGGGACATTCCGGATGGGGCACTGAATTCCGGCCAATTGAACATTTCGTTCCTTATAAAAATCATCAGCACATTTTTCCTGACCTGCGATTTACCATTATCGACCTCACTACAATGGCCGATGACAAGATCAGGGGAACCTCTTATCTCAGGATTCTTTTCCTAACGCTCAAATACATTCACAACCCCGTATTGCCTGAGAAAATAAGGGATATAATCGTAATATTCAAGGAGCTAAATGATGACCCTGAGGCACCGGAATATTTCAAAGCACTTATGAAATATCTGGAGGGAGCTGCCAAGGAGAGCTTATTTCTTAAGTTGCAGGATAAGATTAAGAGAACCCTGAATGAGGGGAGAGACCAGATGTCAAGGTTACTTGAAGGGGTTTTAGAGGATTTTATCAAAAAGAAGCTGGAAGAAACTGCAAAAAAAAGCAGAATAGAAGGTAGGTTGGAGGGTATTGAGAAGGAAAGAATTGAAATTGCGCATAAAATGATTACCATTGGTTTAAGTGATGACCTTATCAGCAAGATCACAGGTTTTACCATTGAGCAAGTACAAGAGCTGCGGAAAAGTCCTCAATGAATAAGTGGTTTATTCTTTAATTTCCCCACGGGCAGACTTATTTTCTATACCTGACTCGTGCACCTCTTCTAAGAATCCGGTTTATCCGGGTACACAACCGGAGGAAACTATGAACCTGGCTACTCTCTTCACCCTGTCCCGGGTGATCATTGCTCCCATTTTCGCCTATGTATTCATTGTCGGCTACAGAATACACTCCCCTGCCTGGATCTGGGTAGCTGCTGCTCTCGCCGGACTTATTGAGATCTCCGATCTTTTCGACGGAAGAATCGCGCGGGCAAGAAATGAGGTAACAGATTTCGGAAAAGTCTTCGACCCGGTCGCAGACAGCGTCTCCCGTCAGACCGTCTTCATCTCTTTCATGGTCTCCGGAATCATCCCACTCTGGATGTACCTTATCTTTTTCTACAGGGATGCCTTCATGCAGTTGCTCAGAATAATCTGTGCATCGAACGGAATCGTGCTCGCCGCCCGCAAATCCGGAAAAACCAAAGCTGTCCTGCAGGGAATAGGAGCCTTCGGTGTTTTAGCGGTAGTACTGATGCAGTTTTATTCTGTAAAATGGATGCCACTTGAGATCGCCGGATATAATACCGGCTTCTGGGTACTTCTGCTGCCTGCTGTCTTTACCTTACTTTCGGTAATCGACTATATAATTCCCAACAGAGCCCTGATTAAAAAGATGCTCAGGCCCTGAACCTTTAAGCGACCCCGCACGCAGCCATCAGGTCCTCGGGGCTCACAGATGCGGTGCCAAGCTCTGCAACTGTCAATCCAGCGGCATAGTTTGCCAGAAATGCCGCCTCGATCGGTGTTGCACCACTTGTCACAGCAGCAGAAAACACACTGATAACCGTATCCCCGGCCCCTGTCACATCAAATACTTTCCTGGCCATGGTAGGAAGATGCCTGAATACTCTCCCGCTGCTCTCAAACAAAGCCATCCCACGCTCACTGAGAGTGATAAGCAGGTATGGAAGAGATAAATTGTCAACTATCTTCCATCCCAAATCCCTGATCTCCTCATCGGAACAGTTCCGGTAAGGAACACCCAGCATCGCATGCGCCTCCCTGAGATTTGGAGTAACCACTGTCACACCCTTGTATTGATCAAAATGGCGCTCCTTGGGGTCTATGGCTACGAAGTGCTTCGCCTTAGAGCATTTTTCTATAATTAGCTCTAGAAAAGGAAGAGATATAACCCCTTTTCCATAATCCGAGATAATAGTCCCCTGGCAGCGATCAAAGAGTCCCTGGTAGCTCTCCCAAAGTTTCTCACTCTCCTCACTGCTTAGATCCTTCACCAATTCCCGGTCAGCCCTGACAACCTGCTGGTTACGGGCAAGGATCCTTGTCTTTATAGTAGTAGGACGGGTACTGGAAAAGATTATCCCTTCTGAGCCGCACCCGATCTTCTCCAGGTTTCCCTTTAGATGCATCCCGTTTTCATCGTTACCACAAACCGATACCAACACCGGCTTTATCCCAAGACTGGAAAGGTTCTGAACCACATTGGCCGCCCCACCCAGCCCGCGGCTGACCGATTCAACCTCCACAACAGGAACAGGCGCCTCAGGAGAGATTCTCTTTACATCACCCCAGAGATATTCATCAACCATCACATCACCGACTACAATCAGCGATGTGTTACGGAAACTTTCAATTACCCTCTTTAAACGATCAGGAGAAATCTGCTGGCCCTGCATCAGAAAACCTTTCCAAAAATCAGAAAATTGAAGAATTTAAGGTATGGATTGAAAATCGGATTCATAATACTGCTGAATATGGGCATATGAAGCCCCCACTCGGCGATAAGAAGCACCATGAAAATCATGGGGAGATACCTGCTTTTCTGAATATACCCCGGAATCCAGGAATCAGGCAAAAGGCCCAGAAGAATCTTGGAGCCATCGAGGGGAGGAACAGGTATAAGATTGAAAAAAGAGATGCCTATATTTAAAAGAAAGCACAAATATAGAAAATCTCTGGTATGACCATTAAGAAGCAGTGATGGCCAGAAAGTACCCAGAATACGGATCGTATAACCAATAATCAGTGCCATGATTACGTTTGAAAGGGGACCCGCCAGGCTGACCAGCAAAATATCCCTCTTGGGCTTTTTAAAATTATAACCGTTTACGGGAACAGGCTTTGCCCAGCCAAAAGGTCCGAACAGAAGCATTATTGTGCCGAAGAGGTCCAGATGAGCTACGGGGTTGAGCGTAAGCCGCCCCTCATTGCGTGCTGTTGTATCCCCCAGCCTCAGCGCCATCCATCCGTGGGCAAACTCATGGATCGTCAGCGCGATCAGTATCGCCGGCACTCTCAGTATCAGAAGTTCAAAGTTCATTCTTTATCTTTCTTTGCAAGAGAGGAAACAGGAATATGGCTTTTTGGAGTCAGAAGCGCAAGGTTCAGACCTGAATTATTTACTATCTCTGAAACAGGTACAACCCGGTAGCCATTCTCCCTGAGCCTGTCGATAAGCACACCAAGCACACGATGAACCTGCTTACCCCTGTCAACCCGCTCTGTCCCAAGATGCATCAGTATGATGCCGCCATTTATTCCATGAGGTTTCGTTTCAGAGAGTGTCAATATTTTCTCCAGCACCTGTTCGGGAGTTTTAAATCCAGGAGTGTTTTCATCTGGAATCCAGTCATTGCTGTCGAGGTTCTGTGACCAGGTTCTCCCCTGACGCCATCCAATATGCAGATATCCCGATTGAAGCGCCCATCTGCAGATAGTACGGTTAAACTCACCATAAGGTGCACGCCAGAGAGGTAAAAAGCGAAGTCCGGTCTTCTTCAAGAGCAGATTTTCGTTTTCTGACAACTGTCTGGAGATAAACTCTTTATTTACTCCGGGAAGGAGTGAATGGGTACGGTCCTTGGCCCAGGTGGTAAGCCTGGGATGAGTCAGGGTATGATTACCTAGTTCGTGCCCCTCTTCGGCAATTCTCGATACAAGCTCAGGATATCTTCTGATAAACTCTCCTGTAAGAAACATGGTTGTCCTGACATTCCGTGATCTTAACGTATCGAGAATCTCATCCGCAGCATTTGCCGTTGAGCCGGCATCAAAGGTTATTGAAACCAGCTTCTGATCGGTTGATCCATTATTGAATGTAAGTGGAAAACCTTCATCGGTATATTCGCTGTTATTAGTAAAATCCCTACTACTATCATTTTTCCTTGACATAACCGGTTTAAGCGAATCCGGTTTTCCGGGAATCATCGCTGAGAGTGTCCTCAACTCCTCTTTAAGCGACAGGATCTCGCTGTTGCTTCTTTTCAGATGATCTATCAGGCGGAGCCTGTTTTCTCTCAGAGTCGAGTTTTCCTGTTTCAAAAAGTAAACCTCTCTCATGGCCCAGGTTCCTAATCCGGCACCGATAAAGGCCAGTGTAAAAGCAGCCCATACCACTAACCACTTTTTCGCAGGCCCTTTTTCATTGGCTTTATTCTGAACAACCTCAGGCGGGGTTATAGTTGGGCGTGGGTTTAACACCGATGGTGTGCATGAGAGTGCGCAGTAGAGATTTCCCTTGTATAGAACCGCGCATTCGTAACAGATCCATTTCCCGCACCTGCTGCACCGTCCCCGGGCCTTTTTCCCGGAATGGTTGAAGCAGTTATGTATTCGACGCTTTTTCGGAGGCATAATAATATAGGAATATAATTCTAGATTAATAGTTCTGATCAGAGAGAATGTCCTGATCGCTACGCCCGCTTTTTATAATCCTGCAAAGTAGAAGTGCGGAATATTTTGTGTAAACTGCACCACTGGCACTGAGCACGGGCACAAGAAAAACGCGAAGCGTTTACCCCTTTGCCGACCATCATATTAGGTGGTTTGTACAGGGTCTTGTCCCTTCAAAAATTTAATACTATACTAGCTATATCCGGCCAATGGGGTTTTTGTTTTCTTCAAGGTCTAAAAAGGAGAAATCATGTATTCAATTAATAAAAACCAATCTACCAACACCAACTCATCGCCCATCTTCAACCGAATCCTGTCCGTAGAAATCCCCGAAAAAATTGCAGCCGGGGATGAAGGTAAATCGCAAGAATTCACAATACGATTTACCACCGATGGGCCCGTGCCGTTTCCTCAGGTTATAATCAGGGATAACGGAAGAGAAATCCTCTTTAATGGTGAAAAGATTGAGTCCACACCCGATCACAAATTCAGTGTCAGGATTCCGAAGGGACTTTTTCTGTCCGGGAAATATTCTGTCCAGGTCGAGGGATGCAGAAAAGAGGACTGGCGCAGTGCAGGAGGTGGCGACTGGATAAAATGGAACGGAGAATTTACAGTCAATAGACCGCAGACAGCCGCAAAAATCACCTCTGTAAAAGTCAAAGGAGGTTCAGCGGTAAAGATCTATTTCGGTATTCACAAGCACATGCACCAGCCTTTTTACAGGGCCGCGGATACATCATACTGGGACGGGGAAAAAGAGTCAATTTTCGGCTCCAGATGCGGTCCGTATACCCATTTTATCCCGGATGCAGTAAAGCAGTATTCCGCCGGAGGTCTTCCACACGGAGGACTTTCCACAAGCTGGAGCGGATCTCTGATTGAGCAACTGAACAGATGCGACCGGGATGGTCTCTGCGGAGGATGTTTCCGGGGATGGAACCGTGTCCTCTCCGAAATTTCAAATGATAAAACAACTCTTGGCCACAGGAAAATGGGTTTTACAGCTTTCGGCTACTTTCATCCTCTGATGCCCCTTATCCCTCATCGGGACATTGTCAAGCAGATCGCCCTTCACCGTGAAACAATAAAGAAAACCTTCGGAACAGATACATCAGGCATTCTCTTTCCTCCTGAAACCGCTTTTCATGTAAGAATTATTCCCGCGCTGAAAGAAGCGGGAATAAAAGCTGTTATCTACGACTCCATCCACCGTTATCGTGCATGTAAAGACTACCCTTATGCTGGCATCAACGAGGGGATGCTTCCTCCGAACAGGGCAGAGCAGGTAAACGGGGCTGTCGATGACTGGATACAGCTTCAGAATATCTGGGCAGGATCCAAAATCAGCCCGTCACTTCTGAAACCGGAGTATATAAAATATGAGGACCCCGATGGAAAGGTTTACACAATAATAGGGGTACCGGCAGAGAGATATATCGGCAATGAGGATGCCCGGGGAGGGTATGGTGCTTTACAATATGAGCAGGTGCTCGGTCAGGTTTACGACAGTATTGTTTCTAACGGCACCTTCGATCCGGCTCATCCCCCATTTTTCGTTCTCCACTCCGATGGGGACAATCACGGAGGAGGTGCCGACAGTTACTATCATCATAATACCGGACGGATGGTGGAGTGGCTGAAGGGGGATGAGAGGTTTGAGCTGACAACTATCGATGATTACCTGGAGAAATTTCCACCTGATCCTGAGAAAGCGGTTCATATGGAACCCGGATCATGGAGCGGTGCAGATAACGGGGATCCCCAGTTCAGGAAATGGTTCAGCATGTATGACCAGCCCTACAGCCCGGATTTAAACTCCTGGGCAGTTCTCACAGCACTTCAGAACCACATTCACAGTCTTGAGGACGCGGGGTTGACCGACAAACGCTTCCTGAAAGCGGAACGGCTTATGTTGACAGCAGAGACAAGCTGCTACTGGTACTGGACAGGACAGGAAATCTGGGATCGTCAGGTAACAGAGGCTGCCAACGCGGCACTCTCCATCGCCGGCGATCTTATCGGTAAATTAAAAACCGGAGTCGATAAGACCGGTCCCACGATTTTCGCACCCTGGGTAACACCTGAGAATCCGGGAGGAAAGACCTGGGGGCAGGGTTGCCTTCGCAATGCAGAGAAGACAGCCACAGTTCACACCTTTATTCATGATATAAGCGGGATAGAGAGAGTGGAACTGGTATTGCGTTCGGGGGGAAAAGAGGAATGGATTCCCATGAAGTCAAGCGGTCCTTATCCGTCACGTACCTCACCCACCGCAACGGCCAATTATTATCGAGTCAATCTTCCCGAGGGGCTCGGTGATGTGCGGTATTATATCGAGGCGGTTGACAGGAAAGGGAACAGGAGCAGGTCGGGATTGGAGAGGATTTTTTTGGAATAAGGTATGAGGCCATATTATTGGTGGCATTAAATCGGCAGCGTTGTGGCGCATTTTTGGGAGGTATTATTCGGCACAATTCGGCGGTTCATAATTAGCGGCATTTCGCCGCGTTTTTCGGCGGCATAAATGCCGCCACCAGCCAAAAAAAAGCCCGGTTGCCCGTTATCACTCAAAATGACCGATAATTCTCATCGAAAATGACCGGTTATTCTCAACCAAAATGACCGATGATTCTCATTGAAAATGACCGACTTTTCTCACTCAAAATGACCGTTTAAAGATC